>JBDQIL010000669.1:0-3581 GCA_040264415.1 Myxococcota bacterium | reverse complement strand
GTTGGAGATCGGGCCCGACGGGCGCATCTCGTCTCTCAGCCCCGCGCCCGCGGGCTGCAGCGTGCCCGAGACCCGGCCCGGGGCGGTCTGGCTGCCGGGCTTCGTCGACGCCCACGTGCACTACCCGCAGACCCGGATGGTGGGGTCTGCCTCTGGGCCGCTGCTCGATTGGCTCGACCGGACCACCTTCCCCGAGGAGGCCCGGTTCTCCGACGACGCCTACGCGGTCGCGGTCGCCGCCGAGTTCTGCGGGCAGCTGGTGCGCAACGGGACCACCAGCGCCGCCATCTTCTCGAGCCCGCACCCGGGCGCGACCCACCGCCTCTTCGAGGCGCTCGACGCAGCCGGCCTGCGGGCCCTCGCCGGGCTCACGCTCATGGACCGCGGGGCCCCGGCCGAGAACCTCCTCGCGGCCGAGCCGGCGCTCGAGGCCTGCGCGGCCCTGGTCGAGCGGTGGCATGGCCACGATCGCGGCCGCCTGCGCTTCTGCGTCACGCCACGCTTCGCCATCGCCTGCTCACCCGCCTTGCTGCGGGGGGCCGCCGATCTGGCCGAGCGCCACGCCCTCCCCGTGCAGACCCACCTCTCCGAGAACAAAGACGAGATCGCATACACGCGCGAGCTGTTCCCCGACAGCGCCGACTACCTGTCCGTCTATGCGGACCATGGGTTGGTCTCGGAACGCAGCCTGTTCGCCCACGCCATCCACCTGGAAGACGCAGAGTGGGACCGGCTCGCGGCCGCCGACGCGGCGCTGGCGCACTGTCCCGACTCCAACTTCTTCCTTGGATCGGGCTGCATGCGGCTCGCGCACGCCCACCGGCGCGGACTGCGGGTGGGGATCGGCACCGACGTGGGCGCGGGGCGGAGCTTCTCCGTGCGCCGGTGCGCGGCCCGCGGGCACGACGCGGCGCGGATCGTGGGCGAACCGGTCTCGGCCGAGGCGCTGCTCTGGCACGCGACCCGCGGGGGCGCCCGTGCGCTCGGGTTGGGCGACTCGGTGGGCACGCTGGCGGCTGGCATGCAGGCCGATCTCGTGGCCCTCGACGCTCCGCGGTCCGACCACCGGGGCGACCGCTTCGACGCCTTGCTTCACCGCCTCGACTACGGCCCCGTCGTCGAGACGCGGGTGCGGGGCCGGGTGGTCTGGAGCCGGCCGGGCTGAGGCCGGTGGGCTGAGACCGACTCAGAAGCGCCAGCCAGCGGCGCCCTCGAGGGTGCCGAAGAGCCCCACCCGGTCTTCCTCGGACTGGTTGGCCTGCTGGAGCGCGGCAGACGCGCCGACCGCCAGCAGCACATGGTCTCCGGGCGCCCAGCTGGTGCCCCCGTGCACAGAGGGTTGCACGGCGAAGACGCCCCAGGTCGTGTCGTCGTACTTCACGACCAACAGCTCGTTGACCACGGTGATCCCCGCCTTTGCGTAGGGCGCCCAGGTGCCGAGCGCCGGGCTCCATCCGCCCCGGATGGTCAGGTTGATCAGGCTGAAGGTGTCGAGACAGCCATCGGCGCCGGCGGCCACGTCTTCGCCACAGACCGCCGCGAACTGCACCGGGTCGAGGTTGTCGGGGTTCGAGAACTCGTCGCGGTTGGCCACCTGGTCTTGGGTCGCGACGATGGGTGCGGTGGCGCGCACGTAGGCCAGGCCGCCCTCGAGGCCCCAGCGGGCGCCGTCTGCGGGGCCCCAGGCATAGGCGGTGTCGAGCGCGACCGACAGCGCGCTCGCGCCCCCCACGGGGACCGGCGGGAGCAGGCTCAGCCCGACCGCGCCCTGCCCGTCGCGCGACCCCTCGAAGACGTAGCCCCCCACGACCTGTGGGAAGACCGGTGAGAAGCTTGTGTTCTCTTGTTTTCCGGAGAGGTTCTCGCGGGGCGGGGCGAACGGAAAGGTGGCCAGATCGCCGCCGGCCACCCAGCCCGCCCGCCGATTCGACACGGGGCTGGTGAGCAGCGCGTGATGCTGCATGGCGAAGCCCTGCTCGAGCATGGAGTTGCCCAAGAAGCGGTAGAAGTCGGCCTGGCAGGCGCCGCCCGACTCGATGCAGCTGGAGAAGTCGGGGGTGCCCGACACCAGCCGCGCCGAGCCGAAGCCCTCGGGCGGCGCGGCCAGCGCGGTGCCCGACAGGGCAGACAGCAGCAGGGTGAGCATGGGGCTCCGCGGGGGTCAGGCGTCTTGGCGCTGGGGGACCGGGTCGCCGGCGGTCACGACGACCACGGGGCCGGGGTCGATCACGCTGGCGGGGTCGGTGTTGTCGCGCGCCTGCCAGCAGCGAACCGTGAGCTGTTCGTGCCCGAAGTCGGCCTCCACCCATCCTCTCTGCGCGAGGTCCCAGTAGTCGATGTGGGGTTGGCGAGCGAGCAGCGGGGCCGCGGCGAGGAAGGTCTCGTCGGTGACGCCGGACGACATGGGGGTGACCACGATCTCGGCGGCGGCGGGGCCGCTCTCGAGGTCGAGGGGGTCGGTGGGGATCCAGCCCCAGGCGGTGCTGTGGATGTCGCCGGAGAACACGACCAGGTCTCCCGATCCGTGGATGGCCACCGCGTCGAGCAGGCGCTGGCGGGCCTGCGGGTAGCCGTCCCACTGATCTGGGTTGAGGAAGCTGCCGCCGAAGTCCATGGGGAGCATCACCACGGGGTTGGCGAGGGCGATCCAGGCGGCGGCGCCGTCGGCGAGCGCCCCTTCGAGCCACGCCTCTTGGTCGGCGCCGAGCATCGTGCGATCGTCGTCGGTCTCGTCACAGCGGCTGCCGATGCGGTCGTCGCACGGCTGTGGGTCGCGCTCTTGGCGGCTCTCAAGCAGGATCACCTGCACGAGGTCGCCGGCCTGCAGCGACCGGCGCACCTCCACCGCGGGGCCGGTCGGCCGGGGCGACCGGGTGGGGCAGTGCTCCCACCAGGCTTGCATGGCCGCCGTCATGCGGTCTTCGGCCGCTCCGCCGTTCCGCCACTCGGTGCCCGCGTAGTTGTTGTCGACCTCGTGGTCGTCCTGCGTGAGGATCCACGGCGCGCTCGCGTGGGCCGCCTGAAGGTCGGGGTCGGAGCGGTAGAGGCCGTAGCGGTCGCGGTACTCGTCGAGGGTGGACGGCTCGGAGGCGCCGTGGTCGCGCACGGGGCCCCGGTCTCCGCCCTCGTAGATGTAGTCGCCCAGGTGGATGATCAGGTCGAGCTGCTGCTCGGCCATGTGGCGGTAGCCAGGGTAGTAGCCCACGAGCCAGTTCTGGCAGGTCGCGAAGCCCACTCGGAAGCGATCCAGGGCGGCGTCGTCGCAGGGCAGGGTGCGCGTGCGTCCGAGCGGGCTCTCCCACCCGCCGTCGGGGCCCTCCACCCGAAACCGGTAGAAGTGGTCGGTGGCGCTCTCGAGACCGCTGACATCGACATGCACGCTGTGCCCGTGCGCGGCCGTGGCGGTGGCCACGCCGGTCTGGAGCACGGTCGCCCCGGAGGCGTCGGCGTACAGCTCCCACACCACGTCGACGTCTTCGGGCGGCATGCCGCCGACGTCGGTGGGCTCGAGCACCAGGCGGGTCCAGAGCACCACGCGGTCGTGCAGGGGGTCACCGCTGGCCACGCCCAAGGTGAAGGGG
>JBDQIL010000668.1:0-3582 GCA_040264415.1 Myxococcota bacterium | reverse complement strand
GGGTGAGGGGGAGCAGCACCTCGCCGGACTCGGCAACATGGACGAGGAAGTGCGCCTGCAAGGGATAGCCCGGCGGCACCGCGCGGAGGGCGCGCTCGGTCTCGGCTCGCAGGCAGAAGACCGTGCCTGGGGGCAGCGGCTCCCCGTCCACCTCGATCCCCTGGACGACGGCGTGGATGCCCAGGGGCAGCCGGTCGAGGGCCTCTCGGTCGCGCTGGAGCGCCCGCGCGAGGTCTAGCCGGAAGTCGGTGAGGGTCAGGTCGGTGATGGATACGCCGCCCGAGATGTCCTCGAGGTCGATGACCTCCTCCTGGAGCTTGAGGAGCTGGCGGCGGCGGTACTCCAGGTCGTTCATCGGGTCGCCGGAGTGGCGCTGGATGATGTTCTCCTCGCCGGTGGCGGACACGTCGAGCAGCACCATGCGCCCACTGACCCGCTGCTCCAGGCCGATGTACTCCTCAAGCTCCAGGTTGGGCCAGAAGTTCACGAGCTGGATGCTCGTGTTGGGCGAGCCCAGCCGGTCGATCCGACCGAAGCGCTGGACGATTCGGACCGGGTTCCAGTGGATGTCGTAGTTGACCAGCGTGTCGCAGTCCTGGAGGTTCTGGCCCTCGGAGATGCAGTCCGTGGCGATGAGCAGATCGATCTCGCCCATCTTGGCGTCGTCGGCCGGACGCCCCTTCGACCGGGGGGAGAAGGCCGTCAAGATCGACGCCATGTGCCGGTCCACCTCCGACAGCGTGACTCGATTCGACCGGGCGCCGCTCACGACCGCGCAGTGGAGGCCGTGCTCCTCGACCGCCCAGGGGGCCAGTTCGTCGTAGAGGTAGTGCGCGGTGTCGGCGAAGGCCGTGAACACCAGCAGCTTGCGGTTGCCCGGATTGATGGGGTCCGACAGCTTCTGCGCGATGCGCTCCTTCAGGGCGGCGAGCTTGGCGTCGCGGTCGGGGCCGACGCGACGGGCCGCCGTGAGCAGGCGGGCGAGCCGCTCCCGGTCCTCCCGCAGGTCCTGGCGCCACTTGATGCGGTCCACATCGCCCAGCAGCACCCGCACCTTCCGCCCCACGCTCAGCGACTCGAACAGGGGGTCGTCCAGGTCCATCTCCTCGATGGTCGGCGGCTCGGCCTCGAAGTCCTCCTGGTCGTGCGCGTCCAGGCGCCGAAGCAGCTCCTCCACCTGTCCCAGCAGGCGCTCGATGGTGACCGCGAAGGAGTAGACGGAGCTCTCCAGGCGCTTGAGCACGTTCACCCGCATCAGGTGGATGAGGCTCTCTTCCCGGTCGCCCTGGTCGAAGTAGCTGGCTCCGCCCCGCACCCGCGTCCGGTACTTCTCGGCGTAGGCGTCCCGGCGCTGGGGCAGGACGTAGCGGAGGGGTGCGTAGCTCGCGAGGGTCAGCCGGCGGATCTCGTCGTTCATCTCCCGCACGGACAGCAGGCGGTTCGCCAGGTCGATGTCGGGCTTGATGTTCTCGGGCGGCAGGCGCGTGGGGAAGGTCCCGGTCTCTTTGGTGCCGTAGTACCGGACCACATGCTGCCGCGACCGGGCGATGGTCAGCAGGTCGAGCAGCTTGAAGTAGTCGAAGCCCAGCATGTCCACGAGGGCTTCGGGGCTGCGCCGGTCGTCGGGCAGGTCGAGCCAGCGGTTGAACTGGCCCTGGGCGAGGCGGGTGGTGGTCTGGATGCTCTCGATGCCGTGGGCGCGGAGGCCATCGTCGCGGCCTTCCGTCGCGAAGGCGATCTGGTTCTTGAGGTCCGCCAGGCGGTTGTTGACGGGCGTGGCCGACAGCATCAGCACCCGGGTCCGGACGCCCTCCTGGATGATGCGCCGCATCAGGCGCTGGTAGCGGGTCTCCCGGTCGCGGGTGGCGGGGTTGTTTCGGAAGTTGTGCGACTCGTCGATGACGACGAGGTCGTAGTTGCCCCACTTCACGTGCTCCAGGTCGATGTCGCCCGACAGCCCCCCCTCCCTGGACAGGTCGGTGTGGTTGAGCACATCGAAATTGAGGCGGTCGTCGACCAGAGGGTTGCGACGGTCGTTGAGTCGGTAGACCGTCCAGTTCTCCCGCAGGCGCTTCGGACAGAGCACGAGCACCCGGTCGTTGCGGAGCTCGTAGTACTTGATCACCGCCAGGGCCTCGAAGGTCTTTCCCAGACCCACGCTGTCGGCGATGATGCAGCCGCCGAAGCGCTCCAGCTTGTCGATGGCCCCGATCACGCCGTCCCGCTGGAAGCGGTAGAGCTTGCGCCAGACCGTGGTCTCGCGAATGCCGGTGCCGGACCGGATGACGCGGTCTTCGTCGAGGTCTTCGCCCTGGCCCTCGAAAACGGCCCGGAGGACGCGGTGGTAGACACGTGATGGCGGCGGCGGATCGATCAGCTGTGAGAGGGCTGCTTGTAGGCGCGGCTTCGTGGCGTCATCCAAAGGCAAGCTTGCCCATAGCCGCCGGAACCAATGCTCCAGTGGCTCGGACTCAGTTGTCCCCTCGAAGGCCTGGGTCATTGCGAAGTCGGGCCCGGGAACGAGCCCGAGTCCTTCCGTGCTGAATGAGCAGCTCCCCATCATGGCGAGCGTTGGGGCTGTTCCGTCCGAGACCACGATGGACGGTTGGGGGATCGGTCCGCGTGCGTATTTGACGTCGACCTTGGACTCCAGCCAACGGGCGAATCGCCCCGCGAGCCATCGGGTCTGCAGCTGGTTGCGCGCGGCACGGTCGGCCGTTCCGCCGATGAGCTGCGATGCCTCGGACAGCCCGGCCGGCACTGCTATCCGGCATCGAGCGATGCTATGCAGGTGGCTTCGCAGAGCACCGTAGGCAAAGACAGACAGCTCAGGCGTTGCGATGTCAAGGCGTCCGCCCCTTTTGAGGGCGCTTTCGAGTAGGTCGGCGACTCTGTCTGTGCCACGGTTTTCGACAAGCTTCATGGACTCGGCCGGATCGGTGGGTGCGAGAGACTACCGAAATCGAAGAGGCGGGTTGTCTGCCGACCATCGGAAACCGGCAGATTGTCGGTCATGTCTCGCGACGGGCTGGCCCTCGTCCGTCTTCAGCACGAGGTGCGCGGTGGCATTGCCGTGGCTTGAGCGTCGCGCTGGTCGAGTATTGACGCCACAAGGCCAGAACCTGTCCGAGCCCGGGATTCTCACTCGACCACTGAACGCATGAGCAGTACCCTGCATCCGGTCCTTCACCCCTCTGGAGGTCTTCGATGCACCCCTCGGACCCGTCCCTCTCCCCCCTCGAACACCGCGACTTCTGGCTCCGCGACCTGCGCCTGGGGCGCTACGCCGACCTCGTCCGCTACCTGGACGATGACGCCTACCGCGCGTCGCGCATCGCCTGCTTGCTGCCGACCCGCCGCGCGCTCGCCACGACGGCCGACTGCCTGAATCTGTCCGCCGACGGCACGATGGCCGTACTCCGCGCGCGCCTGCTGCAGGCTGGAGCGGCCGTCGCCCCCTACCTGCTCGCCGCAGACTTCAACCGTCGCAAGCACCACGACGCGGTGTGCGAGGTCGCCCGGGCCACCCTCCCGGCCGACGTGCTGGGGGACTGCCTCGACACGCGGGGCCAGCTCGACCGG
>JBDQIL010000667.1:0-3582 GCA_040264415.1 Myxococcota bacterium | reverse complement strand
GCCGCTGATCGGCAGCCTGTCGGGCCCCGCTGCGGCGGTGCTCGCCATCGCCTCGCTCGTGTTCATCCACGAATTCGGGCACTTCATCGTCGCCAAGATGTGCGGCGTGGCCGTCACCACGTTCTCGCTCGGCTTCGGGCGGCGCCTCGTGGGCTTCGAGTACAAGGGCACCGACTACCGCATCTCGATGATCCCCTTCGGCGGCTACGTCGCCCTCGCCGGCGCGGATCCCTTCAGCTACGACGAGGATCTCGACGAGCAGCTCGCTGACCCGGAGATGGCCTTCCACCGTCGGCCGGTGTGGCAGCGATTGCTGGTCATCGCGGCCGGCCCGGCCATGAACCTCGTGCTGCCGGTCATCGTCTTTACGACGTTGCTGATGGCGGGCGAGCCGCGGCCATCGAACGAGGTGGGCACCGTCGGCGCCGACGGCGTCGCGGCCGAGGCGGGCCTGCTGCCAGGCGATCGCATCATCGCGGTGGGCGCCCAGGCCGGCCTTCGCACCTTCGGAGAGGTGGGCGAGGCGCTGCTGGCGCTCGGCGAGGGCACCCACCCGATCACGGTCGAGCGCGGCGGGCAGACCCTCGAGCTGCCCTTCACCTTGCCCGACGGTGGCGTGAAAGAGGTGCGGGTCGGGCTCTCTTCCACCCGCGCCTCGGCCTCGGTCGGCATCGACGACCCGCGCTCTCCGGCCGGCCGGGCCGGGCTGCAGACCGGCGACACCATCACGGCGGTAGACGGCACCGAGGTCCGTGACTGGCTCGAGCTCGAGCAGTTGCTGTCTGCCGCCGGGCCGCGGGTGAGCCTGAGCGTGCAGCCCGCCGAGGGCGAGGCTCGAACGGTCGCGCTCACCCACGACGGCGCGTGGACCTCGGTCGCGACCACCCCGCCCGGCGCCGCGACCCAGCGGTGGGGGCTGCTCCCGTCCAGCCTCTTCGTCGCCTCGGTCTCCCCGTCGGTCACCCCGCCCGACGACGGCTTCCTCGCCGGCTGCGGCCCGGCTCCCCCGGCCGCGCCGCCGCCCTCGCCCGCCGAGCTCGCCGGGATCGCCCAGGGCGACCGGTTCCTGCGCATCGACAGCCAGCCCGTCCTGCTCTGGAGTGACGTGCTGCGGCTGGTCAGCGCCACGATGGAGGGGGAGGGCGAGGGGGCCACCGCGCGCCCGGTCGACATCGAGATGATGCGCGCTGGCGAGGTGGTCTCGCTCACCATGACCCCCGAGGTCATCGAAGACACCGACCAGATGGCCCGCTATTACCGCCGGCCGGTCATCGGGGTCGTCTCGATGGGCGGCTACGTGAGCGGCCCCGACGTCCGGGTCCGCTACGGCTTCGTCCCTGCGGTGACCCGCGCCACCGAAGAGACCGTCGCCTCGGCGCGCTTCGTGCTCGACACGCTCGGCAGCATGGTGACCCGTGAGGTCGACATGAAGCAGAGCGTGGGGGGGCCGGTCGAGATCTTCCGCCAGGCGTCCCAGGCCGCCGAGCGTGGCATCTTCGACTACGCGCGCCTGCTCGCGATGTTGAGCATCTCGCTCGGCATCGTCAACCTGCTGCCGGTGCCGGTGCTCGATGGCGGCCAGCTCTTGTTCTTCCTGCTCGAGGCCGTCCGGGGCCGCCCGGTGTCGGTGACCCTGCGGGAGCGGGCCCAGCAGCTCGGCGTGCTCTTCATGGTGCTGCTGATGCTCACCGTGTTGGTCTGGGACATCCAGCGGGCCTTGGGCGGATGAGCGGTCGCACGGTCCTCGGCATCGACACGGCGGGCCCGGTGGTGGGCGCCGCCATCTGGCGAGATGGCGCCTGCTTCGGCGCCTGGAGCCTGCGCGTGGTCAAGGGCGCCGACGCCCACCTGCTGCCAGCCATCGCCACCCTGCTCGACCAGCTTCGGGCCGACGGGGGCGCCCTCGACGCGGTCGCGGTGAGCCACGGGCCGGGCGCCTTCACGGGCCTGCGGGTGGGCGTCGCGACCGCGCTGGGCCTCGCGGTGGCGCGCGGGCTGCCCGTCGCCCCGATCTCGTCGCTGGCCGCCCGCGCCGCGCTGGTCGATGGCCCGTCGGTGCTCGCCTTGCTCGACGCCCGCAAGGGCCGGGTCTACGCGGGCTGGTTCGACTGCGGCTCCGGCCACCCCGAGGCCCGCTCCGAAGAGCGCGACGCGGTCCTCGACGCCGTGGTCCCGTCCTCGCCCTTCGTGGCGGTGGGCGAGGGGGCGCGGGTGCACGCCGACGCCATCGCCGCGCTCGGTGGCGCCGTCGTCCCCGATCCCCACGCCAGCCCGGCCGCGCAGGTCGCTCGCCTGGGCGCCTCGGCGCCTCTCCTCGCACCCGCCGCGGTGCAGCTGCGCTACCTCCGCCCCCCCGACGCGCGGCTCCCCGCGCCAGGGAAGGGCGAGATCCACCCTCCGGGGAGAACCCATGGCTGATCCATCCGTCCAGTCCGGCATCACGGTGGCCCTCGTCGGTGCCTCGGGCGCCGTCGGCCAAGACCTCTTGACCGCCCTCGACCGCTCCAGCCTGCCCGTCGCCCACTGGCGGCTCATCGCCAGCCGGGCGGCCCGCGTGGGCTCGCTCGAGGTGGGGGGGAAGAGCGTGAAGGTGCACCCGGCGCCCCCCGTCTTCGCTGAGAGCGCTCTCTTCGAAGACGTAGACCTCATCATCTTCGCGACCCCCCCCGAGGTGACCCGCGAGCAGGCCCCGGGCCTCGCTGAAGCCGGCGTCGCGATCATCGACGTGGGCGCTGCCCTGGCCGACCGGGGCCCCCTCGTCGTGCCCGGGGTCGATATGACGGCCCTGGCTCGGTTCCCAGAGAGCCGCATCGCGTGCGCGCCGACGGCCGCGACCGTGCTCGTGGCCACCGCGCTCGCGCCGCTGTTTCGGCTGGGCGCCGAGCGGGTCCACGGCACCGTGATGCTGAGCGCTGGCGTGGCGGGCCGCGACGGAATGGAGGAGCTCTCGGCGCAGGTGCTCGCGCTGTTCAACCAGGGCGAGCCGCCCCGGGCCATCTTCCCGAGCGGCCTCGCCTTCGACCTGCACGCGCAGGTGGGCCGTGACTCGGAGGGGTGGACCTCGGTGGAGCGTCGGCTGTCGGCCGAGGTCGCCGCGGTGCTGCGCATCCCTCCCGAGCACCTCGCGCTCAGCGTGGCCATGGTGCCGCTGTTCAGCGGGGTGGCGGCGTCGCTCCACGTCTCGGTCCCCGGCGGGATCACCGCCGAGTCTGCCGCTGCGGGCTTCGAAGGCGCCACCACGGTGCGCCTGGGCGACCCGGTCCCTGGGCCGCGGCGGCTCACCGGCAAGGCCACGGCCTACGTGGGGCGTCTGCGCCCCGACCCGCTGGGCGACGGGTTGTCTCTCTGGGCCGCGGCGGACAACCTTCGCTTTGGCGCGAGCGGCAACGTGGTCGCCATCGCCTCCGCCCTCTATCGGACCGGCATGCTGTGACGCCGGCGCGGGTTCAGCCGTGCCAGCCCGTCATCGTCGGCAGAGAGCCAAGACAGGTTGTCACCGGATAGACCTCTGGGGTGCGGCCGCCTCAGGCACAGCCGCGAAATCGTTTGGCACGGACCTTGCTCATGACGACGCCCATGCTG
>JBDQIL010000666.1:0-3587 GCA_040264415.1 Myxococcota bacterium | reverse complement strand
CCGCCACCGGGAGCAGCACCGTGCCGGCGATCAGCTCGGGGCGGAGCAGCGGGCCGAGCCCCGCGAGCAGCCCCGCGATCGCCAGCGTGCGTCGCCCACCCTGGAGCGCCAGCGCCCACGCCGACAGGGAGAGGAGCAGCGCAGGGCCGCGCACATCGGGGACCATCGCCCACGACGCGAGCTCGGGCGTCGCCACGAGCAGCCCGACCGCCCCCAGCCGCCCCGCACCGCCAGCCAGGCGCGCACCCAGGGCGCCCAGCGGCACCGCGCAGAGGCTCACGGCGGCGAGCGACACCACCCCCATGGCCACGATGGGCCGCATCACGAGCGACAGCGGCCCCACCAGCAGGCTGAGCCCGGGGGGCCGAAAGCCGGCGTCGACCGTCGCGCAGTCGAGCGACGCCGACGAGAGCCCCCAGAGGCATCGGGCGGCCTGGGCCGCCTCCCAGCCGTCCGGCGAGCCCGGCACCCCCTGGGTGGCCACCAGCAAGAGGGCGACCAGGCCGGGCAGCAGCGCGCGCAGCGCGGGCGGGAGGTCGTCGGACGGGCGCATGCCCGCAGCATAGGCCACGCGGCGGCGGGCGTCGGTTAGGACCCGCCCCACGGCGCAGCCAGCGCCACGGAGGTCTCCATGCAGGGTGACGGCGCCGACATCGTCGAACACTTCACCGCCCGCGCGGGCCGCTACGACCGGTCCAGCCACTGGTGCACCGACGCCGCGCTGCTCGACCGCATCTTCGCGGCTGCCGCGGTCGACGGCGGCTCCACCGTGCTCGACCTGGCCTGCGGCACCGGCCTGGTCTCCCGCCGCTTCCACGGGCAGGTGGGCCACCTCACGGGCCTCGACCTCACCCCGGCCATGGCCGCCCAGGCGCGCGACCACCTCGACGCCTTCGTCCTGGGCGACGCCGCCGAGCTGCCCTTCGCCGACCGCCACTTCGACGCCGTGGTGTGCCGACAAGGGCTGCAGTTCATGAACCTCGACCGCGTGCTGCCCGAGCTGCGGCGCGTGCTGCGGGCGGGCGGCCGCCTGGTGACCGCCGATCTGCACGCCTACGGCCCCGACGACCGCGACGAGTACTTCGAGGTGCTGCGCCTGCGAAACCCCGCGCGGCGCAATTTCTTCGTCGCCGGCGACATGGCCGCGCGGGTGCGCGACGCCGGCTTCGAGCCCGTGACCGCCGAGGCCTTCATCTCCGAGGAGGACGTGGGCGCCTGGGCCGACAACGGCGCCATCGCCGACGCCCGACAGCGGGCCATCCGCGACGTCTACGAGCAGGGCTCCGCGCCCTTCTTGGCGCTGCACGCCGCGCAGGTGGGCCCCGACCGCATCCTCGACCGCATGCGCTTCGAGATCACCGTGGGCGTCTCTCCCTGAGCGCACGAGTCGCGGCCCACGGGCCCCGCCTCACGCGGGCTTGAAGGCCGAGAAGATCACCCAGCGCCAGCAGTCCTCGATGGCGCCGCTCGCTCCGATGCGGAAGGGGTGGACCGCGCGGACGGCGGCCGGCGCGTCGCGGTACAGCGCGCGGATCTGGTGGCGCTGCATGAGCGGCGTCTCCCAGGTGTCGATCCAGGTGTCGATGTCCTCCCACTGGAGCACCTCGCGCACCGACAGGTCGACGAAGCCGGCGTCGCTCAGCAGCCGCGCCAGATCCTCCTCCAGCAGGTGGTTGTAGAGCAGGGGCTGCTTCTTCTTGATGACCCGGAAGAACCATGGGGCGTCGGTGGGGCCGTAGGGCACCAGCTGGCCCACCACGAACTGCCCGCCGGGCTTGAGCACCCGGAAGACCTCGGCCACCGGCCGCTCGGGGTGCGGCAGCAGGTGCAGCACCTCGCGGTTGCAGACCGCGTCGAAGCTCGCCTCGGGGAACGGGATGTCGTAGACGTTGCCCAGCACCACCTCGTCGAGGCGGGTCTTGGCGAGGTCGACCATCTGGGGGGTGAGGTCGAGCCCCACGATCCGCGAGACCTTGCCCCGGAACGACGCCCCCACCACCCCGCTGCCGCAGCAGACGTCGAGCAGCTCGGCCCCGTCGGGGAGCTGGAAGCTGTCGGCGTGGGCGCCCAGCAGGTCGCCGTCGGTGAGCCAGCGGGCAGACTCGTGCCAGTTGCGCGACCGGATGCCGAACTGCTCGCGGTAGACCTCGGGGTCGGGGCGCACCTGCACCTGCTGGTAGCGGGCGCGCTCCCCGGCCCGTCGGGCGGCCGAGCGCGCGCGGCTGGCCTCGATGGCCCGCCCCACGATGGCCGCCGCCGCGTCGGGGTTGTCGGCGAAGGCGCCGGCCAGGCCCAGCTCGAGCTGGGGGGCCAGCCGCTCGGCCACGGTCGCCGAGGTGAGGCTGGACTTGGTCTGCCCCTCGAACTCGGGCTCGGACAGGCGGAGCGACAGGGCCGCGCACAGCCCCTCCCGGATGTCGAAGCCGGCGAGGTGCTCGCCCGGATCGAGCAGGCCCCGCCGCAGCCCCTCGCGCTGCACCGCGCGGGTGAGCGCCGCGTCGAGCGCCTCGACATGAACCCCGCCCTTGGGGGTGGGGATGCCGTTGACGAAGCTTCGGATGGTCTCGGTCCACGACCAGGTCCAGAGCAGCGCGACCTCGTAGGCCACGCCATCGGCGTCACCGGACAGCACCAGCGGCGGGTCGTGGGCGGGCTTGCGCTCGGCGGCGAGCCACCGGCTGAGCCCCGCCACGCCGCCGTCTTCGGTGAACGTGACCGCGCCGTCGGGGTCGGCGTAGGTGGTGGCCAGGCCCGGCACGAGGAAGGACAGCGCGCGCAGGTGGTCGCGCAGGGCCGGCCGACGCGCGGGCGGCGCCTCGCCGAAGATGTCGGGGTCGGCTCGAAAGCGCACGGTGGTTCCGTGATCGTCGGCGTCGCCCGTGCGCACGAGGTCGCCCCGGGGCACGCCCCGCGAGAAGGCCTGCTCGAAGCAGCCGCCATCCCGCCGAATCGACACCGTGAGCTGCTCGGACAGGGCGTTCACGCATGCCAGGCCCACGCCATGCAGCCCGCCCGGCGCCCGATAGGCGCCGCCGTCGAACTTCCCGCCGGCGTGCAGCGACGTGAAGACCACCTCGCTTGCCGGCCGCCCCGTGGCCGGGTGCGGATCGACGGGGATGCCCCGCCCGTCGTCGCTCACGGTCACCGCCCCGTCGGGCTCGACCCGCACCGAGATGCGGGTGGCGGCCCCGGCCAGCGCCTCGTCGACTGCGTTCTGCACCACCTCGAGGGCGAGGTGGGCGGACCCGTCGGGCCCCGACGAGCCGATGTACATGGCTGGGCGCCGCCGCACGGCCTCGAGGCCGGTGAGCACCGCGATGCTGGATGCGTCGTAGCGGCTCACTTGGGGTCGCCTGTGGGGGCGAGGTCGGCCGCGCCCGGCTGCCCCAGGGCGGCCCGCAGCTGGCCCAGCTGTTCGGCGCGGGCCCACCGCACGCTGTCACACCAGCTGGCCAGGTCGAGCAGGCCCTCGGCTCGCGCGGTGCGCGCCATCTCGGGCAGCGTGTGCTCGGCGACCTCGGCCCAGCTCTGGGTGAGCGCCTGCAGGTTGTCGGTGCTGCCGCCCACCGGCGCGCCGCTCATGGGGT
>JBDQIL010000665.1:0-3588 GCA_040264415.1 Myxococcota bacterium | reverse complement strand
TCCCAGCCCAGCCCATCGCTGGCCCCGCCGTCGTCGTCATCATCGTCATCATCGTCGGACTTGTCCGAGAAGCAGGCGGTGGCGAAGAGGGCGGCGCACAGCGCGAGGCGGGGCAGGCGGCGGGTCATCGGAGCTCCAGGAGGGACGCGCGCCGCACGCTATCCCAAGCCACGCCGACCCGCCGACCCAACCCGTCCTCACCGCGACGATGCTCCCCTCTGCTCGATGATCGCCGCCCGCACCCGCTCCGGGGTGAAGGGGATCTGCCGCAAGCGCACGCCCACCGCATCGAAGATGGCGTTGGCGATGGCCGGGATGATGGGGTGCAGCGGGCCCTCGCCGGCCTCTTTCGCGCCGTAGGGCCCGCCCGGGTCGAGGGTCTCGACGATCTGGGCCAGGATGTCCGGGGTCTCGACCGCCGTGGGGATTCGGTAATCGAGCAGGTTGGGGCCGGTGTGCAGGCCGCGCTCGTCGAAGACCTGGGCCTCCATGAGCGCCTCGGCGTAGCCCATGTACACGCTGCCCTCGATCTGGCCCTCCACCAGGGTGGGGTTCAGCGCGAAGCCGCAGTCGTGGGCCACCCAGACCTTCTCCACCGTGACGATGCCGGTCTCTTCGTCCACCGAGACCTCGGCCACGTGGGCCGTGGTGGAGTAGGCCGGAGAGGCGCCGATGGTGCCGCCCCGGTAGTCGCCGCCCACGTGCCGGGTGCGGTAGCCGCCAGAGAACGACAGCGGGGTGCCCGCGGCGGCCTCGGCCAGGATGAGCACCTCTCTCACGGGCAGCTGCCGGGCCGGCTCGTCGCGGTCGTACCAGGTGCCCAGGCCCACGCCCACCCGGTCGGCCTCGATCTCCCACTTGGCGGCCACCGCCGCCTTCATGGCGTCGCGCAGCTTGCGGCCGGCCTCTTGGGCCGCGATGCCGCACATGAAGGTCACCCGCGACGAATAGGCGCCCAGATCCACCGGCGTGAGGTCGGTGTCGGAGGAGTAGACCACGATGTCGTCGGGGTTGACCCCGGTCTCTTCGGCCAGGATGTAGGTGAGCATGCCGTCGGAGCCCTGCCCGATGTCGCTGGCGCCGCAGTAGATCGCCAGCTTGCCCGACCGGTCACCCCGGACCGTGACGCCGCTCTGGGGCATCTCGTTGGGGTAGATGGGGTAGGCCGTGCCGCTGATGTACATGCTGCAGGCCACCCCCACGCCACGCCCGCGGGGCTGCTGGCCCCACTTCTGCTTCCAGCCCGACGCCCGCTCGACCGCATCGAGGCACTCGCGCAGCCCGGTGGACGGCACCAGCTGGCCGTTCACGGTGGTGTCGCCCGACACCAGCGCGTTCTTGCGGCGGATGTCCATCGGGTCGAGGTCGAGCTTCTCGGCCAGCTCATCCAAGGCGCACTCGAAGGCGAAGCGCGGCTGCACCGACCCGTGGCCGCGCTTGGGGCCGCAGCAGGGCTTGTTGGTGTAGAAGCGCCGCGCGCGGAAGTGGTAGCTGGGGAAGTTCACGGGCCCAGTGAGCAGCTGGCCCGCGTAGTAGGTCGTGATCATGCCGAAGGAGTGGTAGGCGCCGCCGTCGATGCGGATGTCGTGATCGACCGCGGTGAGCGTGCCGTCGGCCTGGGCGCCCATCTGGATGTGCATCTCCATGGGGTGCCGCCCGCGGTGGCTGTAGAAGACCTCTTCGCGGGTGTAGAGCAGCTTGACGGGCCGGCCGGCCTTGCGCGACAGGTGCGCCACCACGAACTCGAGGTCGAAGGGCTCGGACTTGCCACCGAAGGCGCCGCCCAGCGCGGGCTGGATCACCCGGATCTGGGCCTGCGGCACGTCGAGCACGGCGGCCAGCTCCCGGTGCAGGTAGTGCGGCACCTGGGTGGACGACCACAGCGTGAGCTGGCCGTCGCGCGACCAGTCGGCCACCGCGCAGTGGGGCTCGATGGGGGCGTGGGTGGAGCCCTCGTAGAACCAGGTGTCGGACACCGTGGCGGCCGCGTCGGCCAGCCCCTTCGGCACGTCGCCGAAGGCGAGGTCGACCTTCTTGCAGAGGTTCGAGGTGCGGTCGCGGCCCTTCCAGTCGGTGTCGTGCACCAGGGCGGCGCCCTCGGCCTCGGCGGCGTCGAGATCCAGCACCGCGGGGAGCTCTTCGTAGACCACCTCGATGAGGTCGGCCGCGCGGATGGCGGTCTCTTCGTCTCTCGCGGCGACCGCCGCCACGCCATCGCCCACGTACCGCACCTTGT
This sequence comes from Myxococcota bacterium, assembly GCA_040264415.1. GTDB lineage: Bacteria > Myxococcota_A > UBA796 > UBA796 > UBA2385 > M30B51. The sequence goes on along the minus strand of JBDQIL010000665.1, from coordinate 1,352 downwards.
CGATGCACAGGGCCGTCTCGTCGGGGGTCCAGGGGATGACGCAGTACGGCTTGGGCAGCTCGGCCCCGGTCATCACCGCATAGACCCCCGGCAGCGCCTCGGCCTTCGACATGTCGATGGACACGATCCGGGCGTGGGGCCGGGTGGACCGCACGATGCGGGCGTGGGCCATGCGGGGCAGCTCGATGTCGTCGGCGTAGATCTCGGTGCCGATGGCCTTGCGGATGGAGTCGGCCTTGCGGCCGCGCGACCCGAGCACGAGGTAGCCGTCGGCCGGCTTGTCGTAGGAGATGGGCACCTGCAGGCCCGGCGTAGAGGCGTCGGCCAGGCCGCCCAGGCTGTCGCCCTTGGCCGCCAGCTTCACCGCCTCGAAGATCTTGGTGTAGCCGGTGCAGCGGCACAGGTTGCCGCCCAGGGCGCGGCGGATCTCGGCGTCGGTGGGCTGCGGGGTCTCGTCGAGCAGCGCCTGGGCCGAGCAGATCATGCCCGGCTGGCAGAAGCCGCACTGCAGCGCGCCGCACACGTCGAAGGCGCGCGGCAGCCGCGGCGGCACCCCCTCGATCGTGGTGATCTCACGGCCCTCGGACATGGCGGCGAGCGTGCAGCAGGCCAGCGTGGCCTGGCCGTCCATCAGCACGGTGCAGGCGCCACAGTCGCCCTTGTCGCAGCCCTGCTTGGTGCCCGTCAGCCGCAGCTTGTAGCGAAGCACCTCGAGCAGGGTCCAGGTGTCGGGGGCCAGCACGTCGTGGTCTTCGCCGTTCACCCGCAGCGTGAGCGCCCGCTTGGCCGGGGTGGTGGAGACGGTGTCGTGGTCTTCGACGGACGATTCGTTGGACGCTTCATTGGACATGGGGCCCTCCGGCAGGGGCCAAGCCTAACGTGCGGGCGCCCCCGCACCGCACCGCCGCCGAAGCAACCTCCCCCCCCGATCGGCCGAAGGGTTAGGCCGGCGGCCATGCGCGCCCCGACCCTCCTCCTTGTCGCCTCCGTCCTGGTGGGCTGCCCCAAGACCTCCGCCCCCCAGGGCCCCGAGATCACCAGTCAAGATCCTCGTCAAGCCCTTCTTGGCCCGTCGGTGGAGTCATGCTGCTGCTGCGTGTCAGACCTCTGGCTGTTGGATGACCCTGTCCGTGGCACCCCCCCACCTACGCTGCCATCACTCTGCAGAGACGATGAAGGCTGAACAGAGTGGGATAACACGTTGTGAGCCTGCTGTAGGTGCTGTTGAGCGCTGTGGTGGCTATGGTTACCCTGGGTTCTCGTGATCTCAGCCTCGACTTCGATCCACCGCCGCTCTCCCGCCCCAAGCCTGTGGCAGTTCAGATTCAGTGCGGAAATACAATTTGCAAGAG
>JBDQIL010000664.1:0-3598 GCA_040264415.1 Myxococcota bacterium | reverse complement strand
GCCGCCCCCCGCCGGGGGGGGGGGGGGCGGGCGGCGGCGCGGGCGCCCGCCGGGGGGGGGGGGGCCCCCCCCCGGGCCCCCCCCCCCCCGCCCGGCGCGGTCGTAGGCGCGCACGATGGCCGAGACCAGCGGGTGCCGGACCACGTCTGCGTCATTGAACCGAATGACCCGCATCTCGTCGAGGCCGTCGAGCACCTGCAGCACGTCGACCAGCCCACTGCGATGGCCGCGGGGGAGGTCGACCTGCGTGACGTCGCCGGTGACCACCACGCGGCTGCCCAGGCCGAGCCGGGTGAGCAGCATCTTCATCTGCGGCGGCGTGGTGTTCTGGGCCTCGTCGAGGATCACGAAGGCGTCAGACAGGGTGCGCCCGCGCATGAAGGCGAGCGGCGCCACCTCGATGACACCCTTGGCCATCAGGCGCTCGGAGCGGTCGAAGCCGGCGAGGTCGTTGAGCGCGTCGTAGAGGGGCCGCAGGTACGGGTTGACCTTCTCGGTGAGGTCTCCTGGCAAGAAGCCGAGCTTCTCACCAGCCTCGACCGCAGGGCGGCACAGGATGATGCGCTTGACGTCGTTGCGAAAGAGAGAGGCGAGCGCCATCGCCATCGCGAGGTAGGTCTTGCCGGTGCCGGCCGGCCCCACACCGAAGACGAGGTCGTGATCGCGCATGGCGTGCAGGTACGCGCGCTGCCGGGGGCTGCGGGGGTGCAGGCGCTTCTTCCCCACACCGATGGCCACGCTGTCGGCGTAGAGCTCGGCGAGCTGCACATCGGGGTCGGACTGCACCATCCGGCAGGCCTGATCGACGTCGGAGCCGTGCAGGTGGTAGCCGGTTCGTGCCACGCCGAAGAGCTGCTCGAGCACCTGCGCGGCGAGCTCGACCGAGCCGTCCTGTCCACCCACGGTGAGCGTCGGTCCACGCTGGCTCACCCGCACCCCGAGGGCCTTGCCGATGATCTTGAGGTGCTGCCCAAGCTCACCCACGAGCTCGCGCAGGGCGCCCGGGTCGTGCACCTGAATCGTCACCCGCAGCGGGGTGGTGGGGTCGTCTCCGTGCGTGACGGGGCCGCGCTCGAAGGGGGGGCGTTCGCCCTGGGTGGAATCGGCCGGGATGGGGCACCTCGGGGACACTGTGCCGCGGAGGGAGCGGCTGGTCCGCGCCTCCAGTCGGACGGTGGACCGTATCACGACCGTGGAACACCGGGGCGGGAGTGGGCGCCACCGCGCGGATCCCATCGGAGAATCGGGTGCATCGCGGCGACCGGAGGTTAATCATCGAGAACCCTCGTTCCAGGCCGCGGGCCTGCTCGGAGTCGTCATGCTGGTCGGTGTTCCCAAGGAGATCAAGCCACAAGAGCATCGGGTGGGGCTGACCCCCGCCGGCGTGCGGCAGCTGGTCGGCCACGGCCACAGCGTCGTGGTCGAGCGAGGGGCCGGGCTGGGCTCGGGCCTCACCGACGACGAATACGTGGCGGCGGGGGCTCGCTTGGTTGACGGCCCCGAGCCGGTCTGGGCCGAAGCCGAGATGATCTGGAAGGTCAAAGAGCCGATCGCGTCCGAGTACGGGTCGATCCGCGAGGGCCAGATCCTCTACACCTACCTGCACCTCGCGCCCGACCGGCCGCAGACCGAGGCGCTGATGGCCTCGGGCTGTGTGGCCTTCGCCTACGAGACCATCGAGGAGCGCGGCACCCTGCCGCTGCTGGCGCCCATGAGCGAGGTCGCCGGGCGGCTGAGCGTGCAGGCCGGCGCGCGGTGTCTCGAGAAGCACGCCGGCGGCCGCGGGGTCTTGCTGGGCGGCGTGCCTGGCGTGATGCCCGGGCAGGTGGTGGTCATCGGCGGGGGCATCGTGGGGCGCAACGCGGTGGCCATGGCGGCCGGGCTGCGCGCCGACGTGACCGTGCTCGACATCAACCTCGACGTCCTGCGGGCCTTCGACGCCGAGTACAAGGGCCACGTCAAGACCGTCTACTCGTCGCTGAGCAACCTCGAGGCGGCGCTCTCCCGCGCCGATCTGGTCATCGGCGCGGTGCTGGTGCCCGGGGCCCGCGCCCCCAAGCTCGTCCAGCGCAGGCACCTCGGCCTCATGAAGGAGGGCGCCGCGATCGTCGATGTCGCGGTCGACCAGGGCGGCTGCGTCGAGACCACCCACGCCACCACCCACGCCGACCCCACCTACATCGTCGATGGCGTGGTGCATTACGCCGTGGCCAACATGCCCGGCGCGGTGGCCCGCACCAGCACCTTCGCGTTGAACAACGCCACCCTCCCCTATGGCCTCAAGTTGGCGTACCTGGGCTGGGAGAAGGCCATCGAGCTCGACGCGGGGCTGCGAAAGGGCCTGAACGTGCTCCACGGCGACGTCACCTACCAGGCCGTGGCCGAAGCCCACGACCTGCCCTACACCGCCCTCGACCGATAGGCTGAGACCGCCTCGCCCTCGACGCAGCGACCGAACCGTGGAGCCCCCGTGAAGCTGACCGGCGACTCCCTCACCGACGGCGCGGTCATCCCCGACCGCTTCGCCTTCGGCAAGCCCCACCCCGACACCCACTTCACCTTCTCCGACAACGTGAGCCCGCATCTGTCGTGGTCGGGGGCGCCGGAGGGCACCCGCAGCTTCGCGGTGATCTGCCACGATCCCGACGCATGGCGCTGGCGTGGTGCCCCGGGGCAAGCCGCCCGGCCCCGCCCCGGTCGGTCGGCAGGGCCTGAACGACTTCACGGGCTGGTTCGACGGCCACCCAGACACAGTACGCCGGCTACGACGGTCCGGCCCCGCCGTGGAACGACGAGCGGCTGCACCACTACCACTTCACCGTCTACGCGCTCGACGTGGCGCGCCTGCCGGTCGAGGGAGCCTTCAGCGGCGCTGACGTGCGGGCCGCGATCGGCGGCCATGTGCTCGCCCAGGCGAGCCTGCACGGCACCTACAGCCTGAACCCGACGCTGCGCTGAGCGCGGGGGGGCGCGCGCCGTGGCCTACTTGCGGTACTTCTTGCGGTAGAGCCGCATGGCCGCCTCGGTGACCACGCTGGGCACGTTGCGGTTGCGGGAGAGGGTCATGAGGTCCTTCTTCTGCATGGCCTTGACCAGCCCGACGGCGGTGCTCACCGGCGTCTTCGGGTTGTTCACCAGCGCCACCTTGACCGGGTACTTGCGGGTGAACTCGCGGTTGTTGGCGATCTCACGCAGCACCTCGTTGTCGAGGTTCTTGTTGCCGGCGTAGGCCGCGACCTCCTGGTCGGTGAGCCGACCCGACTTCACCACCGCGGCGGCCACCACCTTGTTGGTGTCGCGGATGAGCAGCGAGCGGCACTCCTTGTTGCCGAGGTAGGCCAGCTTGATCTTGTGGCCGACCGTCATGTCCTTGACCTTCTGCTCGAGGGAACGCTTCACCTCGTTGCGGTCCGCCTCGCTGCCGGACAGGTCGCGGGTGAGGTCCCAGGAGAAGGCGTCGCCCTCGTCGCTGAAGTCGAAGGAGAAGGCCTCGTGACTGGCGAGGTCGCCGCTGGCGGAGCCGCCCTCCGCGCCGAGCGAGTCGAGGTCGAACATGTCGAGGCTGGACGCCTGGGCCTGCACGAAGGCCGGGCTCTGC
>JBDQIL010000663.1:0-3600 GCA_040264415.1 Myxococcota bacterium | reverse complement strand
CCTGGCTGTGGCTCGGCCTCGTCGCGGCCCTCTCGGTGCTCGCGCTCGGCCGCCGGAGCCGCACCCTCACGGCCCTCGCGGGGGCCACTGCGCTGCTCTGGCTGTCGGTGTGGGGCCGCGCATGGGCGCCGTGGCCCGATCACGCCGCGGCCGGAGAGCCTCTCCGCATCCTGTCCTGGAACGTGCAGCGGCTGGGGTGGGAAGACGCCGACGCGTCCCCCCGCCTCGACTGCGTGGCCCGCGAGGTGGTGCGGCAAGACCCCGACGCCATCGCCTTCCTCGAGGTGAGCGCGCGCGATGTCGAGCGCTTGAGCGCTCGCCTCGGCCTCGACTGCGTGCAGATCGACTACCGAGGGACCGGGGGCGCGGGCCGCGGCGGCCTCGCGGCGTGCGCCCGCGGTGCTCGCTGGAAGCTCGGTGAGAACAGTCCCCGTCGATTCGCTGATGACATCGACTGGTACTACGTCTTCGCTGAGCTTGTGCCCCAGGGTGGCGGCCCGGTGTTCAACCTGCTCACGGTCCACCTGCAGCCACACGGCCTGCTCCCCGGCGAGCCCGATCGGGTGGTCGAGCACCACCAGCGCGAGACCGAGGCGCTGCTCGAGCGCATGTCCGGCTTGCGCGACCCCACCGTGCTGGCCGGTGACTTCAACAGCGCCCGCGACGCGGCCATCCACGCGCGCCTGCGCGACACCCTGACCGACACCTGGGAGCGGGCCGGCCTGGGCCCGGGCTTCACGGTGCAGGTCGCCGATCGGGTGCCGCTGCGCATCGACTACATCTACGCGACGCCCACCTTCGGGGTGACCGACGCCCGAATCTCGGCGGCAGACTGCTCCGACCACCGGCCGGTCGTGGCCGACCTGGTGCTGCGAGCGCCCTGAGCGGCCCTACAGGAAGGCCCCCCCGATGCCGCGGTAGGTGGGCACCCGGGCCTCGACTCGATCGCCCCGCACCAGCAGCACCTCGTTGTGCCGCTCCATGACCTCGCCCGATTTGGCGGGGCGACACACGACCGGGTCGCCGATCATCGGCTTCATCTCGGGGTCGGTGACCTTGAAGGGGGTCTGGACCTCGCCCCAGCCTTCGGTAGAGGTGGCCTCGAGGCCCCGGGGCGCGATGGGGGTGGGCGCACGATCGGGGCCGACGGGCCCACTGCCCATCGGGCCGCCGCCCAGGCAGGTGACGTGGTTGGGGTCGGAGGAGCGGCACACCGAGAGCGCGAAGAAGGTCGCTGGGACGAGGTTCAGGTCGTGGTAGCCGTCGAAGAGCGTGGGGCAGAGGAAGCCTGAACCCACCGTGACCTCGGTGACCGAGGGGTCGTCGGAGGTGCTGCGGATGCTGCCCGTCCCGCCCCCGTTGACCAGGTGCAGCACGTGGCCGTCGTCCTGCAGGGTCTGCACCGTCGCGACGCGACGCTCGGTCACGACGGGCGCGCTGCGCGCCTTGACCGTGCGGCGCACGGGGTCGAGCAGGCGGCTGTGCGGGTGGACGTCGGGCAGGCCCGCGATCTGGGCCTCGTACGACATCAGCCCCTCGAGGCGCAGGCCCTCGGCGTCGGCGACCGCGCGGGCCAGCCCGCGCACGGCCTCGCTCGACCGCAGGGGGCTTCGGCGCACGCCGAGGTGCAGGCCCTCGGTGGGTCGCCAGGACGCGTCGAGATCGATGCAGACGGGGATCTCGACGCCAGCGGCGCGGGCGGCCTCACCCAGCAGGCGCAGGTGGAAGGGGTCGTCGACCGCGGCGACCACCAGCCGCCCCTCGGCCGTCAGCCGGGCGAAGATCTCGGCCTCGTCTGGGCGAGAGGGCGGGTAGGCGCAGAGCAGATCGTCGAAGCCCAGCTCGGCCAAGACCGCGGTCTCGCGGGCGGAGCTGGTCATCAGCCCCTGCACCCGCTCGCCGCCGCGCTCCAAGATGTGCTGGAGCAGCGCGGGCACCCGCACCGACTTGGTGGCGATGCGCAGGGTGAGGTGGTCGCCCAGGGCCCGCAGCAAGGTGTCGAGGTTGGCGTCGAAGGCGTCGAGATCGCAGACACAGCAGGGCATGCGCTCTGGCGCGAGCAAGGCCCGCCACTGCGGATAGTCGGCGTGAACGAGGAAATCCGGCATGTCGCAGGGGTATCACGAAGCGCCCGCAGCTCGATAGGGGGCGCCCTGGAGGAGACCATGGTCGTCCCTGTCACGCCCCGCCACGACGCCCTGCTCGCGCAGGTGCGCGCCCGCACCGTCGGCCCCGACCTCGCCCACGACCTCGACCATGTGTTGCGGGTCTATGCGTGGGCGGTCCGCTTGGCCCGGGCGGCCGGCGAGGACCCCGACCTGTGCGGCGCCGCGGCCCTGGTCCACGACCTCGTCAACATCCCCAAGGAGAGCCGCGATCGCCCCTTCGGCGGGGAGCGGTCGGCGGTCGCCGGGCGCGAGCTCCTCGTGGCCGCTGGCTACGGGGCCGACGCGGTCGATGCCTGCGTTGAGGCGGTGCGCACGTCGTCGTGGTCGCGGGGGCTCGCGCCCACCAACGGCGTGGGCCGGATCCTGCAGGACGCCGATCGTCTCGACGCCATCGGGGCGGTGGGGGCCGCCCGCAACTTCGCCTGCGCCCAGGTCATGGCCGCTCGAGGCAGCCCGGGTCGCTTCTACGATCCCACCGATCCCTTCGGAGAGGCCGACCGGCCGCTCGACGACGTGCGCAACGCGTTGGACCACTGGCCGCGCAAGCTCCTCCGCCTGATCGAGGGCTTCCACACCGCGGCCGCGCGGGCCGAAGCCGAGCGGCGGCATGCCTTCCTGCTGTCGTTCATCGACGAGCTTCGACGAGAGCTCGAGCCGGTGATCGAGGGCCCGTAGGCGCGGTCAGCGTCGCGAGCCGAAGCGCACGTCGCGGGCGTCGAACTGGCTCGCGCTGCCGCGGGTGGTGCCGTCGCGATCCACCCGCACGCGGGCGTCGTCGATGGCGGTGGCGCCCGCCTGGGCGCCGCTCGCCCGGGCGCCGTCGAGGCGCAAGCGGTCGGCCGACACCCCGAGGCCGTCTTGCCCCGAGTAGGACAGGCCCAGGGTGTTGTCGCCCGCGCGCTGGGGCTGCGACAGGGTGGCGCTGCCCGCGGCGCCGGCGTCGAGGGTGCCGCCCCGCATGCTGACCTGCCCGCTGGCGCTCGCCCGGGAGAGGTCGACGGGGCTCGGGCCGCTGTCGCCGCCTCCGCCGCTCCGCGCCAGCGCGCCGCCGAGGGCCGCCACCGACGGGACCTGCCGACCCGGCAGGCCGAGCGACTCGTTGAGCGACCCGCCCACGTCCTTGTCGAACCAGCCGCTCACGTCGGCCTTGAGGCGGTGCTCGTCGGTCATGTAGACGCCCTTCGCGGAGGTCCATGCCGGGCCGTCGAGCGGTCGGGAGAAATGAGCGGCGGTCTGTCCGGGGACAAAGCGGCCGTCGCGCACGCCGATGCGCGCGTCGACGGTGGTGCCCTCGCGCGCCCGCGCGGGGCCGATGCTGCCGGGCCGCAGCGGCACGCTGGCCCGAAGGCTGGCGTCGTCCACCAGGCCGGCGGCCGAGGCCGCGAGGCGCCGGCTGTCGACCGCGCTGCCGCCCCCGCCGCCCCAGCCGCGG
>JBDQIL010000662.1:0-3602 GCA_040264415.1 Myxococcota bacterium | reverse complement strand
CCCCCGACCTCGGCCCCGAGCGACGCCAGCGCGCGGGCGGTAGCGCTGGCGGCCGACGCCATCGGTGAGCTGATGGGCTTCTGGAACTTCAAGCCGTCCATGGGCAAGGTCTGGACCGTGCTGTACCTGTCGCGCGAGCCGCTCACCGCCGACCAGATCGTCGCCCGCGCCCAGCTGAGCGCCGGCAGCGTGTCGATGACCCTGGCCGGCCTGCAAGAGTGGGGCGTGGTGCGCCGCGCCACGGTGCGGGGGGATCGCAGACGGCACTACGAGGCCGAGACCGACATCCTTGCCATGGTCACGCGGGTGTTCCGGCAGCGCGAGCTCGTCTGGATCGATGGCGTGATCGCGCGCCTCGAAGAGGCCGACCGGATCCTCCAAGACGAAGGCCGGTCCAACGTCGCAGACGACATGCTCCACAACCGCTTCCTCGCCACCCGGGTGCGAAACCTGCTCGACCTCGCGCGCACGGGCCGGCGGGTCGTGGCCCGGTTCGCCCAAGCCGGCACGCTCGACCTGCGGGGTCTCCGCGACGCCCTGGGACGGCGCCGCCGCTCGGGATAAGGACCCCGCCCACGCGAGCGCCGCCTGTGACACAATCCGCTCGCTCCGGGCCCCGCCCATGGAACCCCTCGCCGCTGGAATCCGCATGCATCGCCGCCTCGCAACGATCCTGGTCCCCGCCCTCGCCTCTCTGGTCGCCTGCAGCGACCCGCCGAACCTCACCGGCACCGTCACCGACATCTGGGGCACCCCCGTGCCCGGCGTCAACGTGCAGATAGAGGGCGTCATCGACCCCGTGAACACCGGCACCGACGGCATCTTCGTGTTCGAGAACGTGCCCACCGGCAAGCGGCGGATCATGGCCGGAAAGCCCGGCTACATCAAGAGCGTCCAAGACCTCAAGGTGCCGGCCGACGTCACCGACGAGACCATGCCCAAGCCGACGCTGGCCCTCTACGTCGAGCCGGCCGAGCCGGGCTTCTACCTGGTGGGCCCCGAGCGCGTGGCCCCCAAGGCCTACCACCACCTCGAGGCCGTCTCCATCGAGACCATCGGCACCGAGCTGGGCGGGCTGTCCGGCCTCCCCCGAGAGGGCCAGGCCACCGCCAGGGGCGGCAAGCAGGTCTCGTTCGTCTTCTCGTCCACGCTGCGGTCGAGCCAGCTCAGCCAGATGAACCTGCAGCTGCACCAGCTCGAGTTCGTGCCCGAGCAAGACGTCGCCGGGGTGCTCGGCGCCACCGCGGTCAAGGTGAACCTCTGGGTGGCCGACGACGCCATCGAGTTCGACCTGAAGGGCCTCCCCAGCGACGACGACTACCTGATCACCACGCGGGACAAGCTCAAGCCGGGCATCTACGCCTTCCACACCGAAGGCGTGCTCACGGCCAAAGACAAAGACGCCCTCGACAAGACCCCCAAGGAGATGCGCGTCGCCTACCCCTTCGAGGTCAAGTAGCGCGCCCAGCGGGGGTGCCGGCCGCCGCGCTCAGGCGCGGATGAGCCGGTGGAGCTGCGACAGGGCGGCGGCGGCCGAGAAGTCGGTCACCCGCTCGCGGCCACCGGGAAAGTGGAACCGGCGGTGCGCCGTGCCCTCGGGCCCGGCCACCGCGATGTGGACCGTACCCACCGGCTTGACCTCTGTGCCCCCACCGGGGCCGGCGATGCCGGTGATGCCGATGCCCCAGGTGGCGCCGGCCCGCGCCCGGATGCCCTCGGCGAGCTGCCGGGCCACCGGCTCGCTCACGGCGCCATGGGCCGCCAAGACCGCCTCGGTGACGCCGCAGGTGCGCACCTTGGCCGCGTTGCTGTAGACCACGGCGCCTTCGAGCAGGTAGCGGCTGGCCCCCGGCACGCCGCCCAGCCACGCGGCCACCTTGCCCGCGGTGCAGCTCTCGGCGAGGGCGAGGGTCTCGCCCCGGTCGGCCAAGCGGGCGCCCACCACCTCGGCCAGATCCCCCGTGTCGACCCCATACGCGCGGGACCCCACCAGCTCGAGGGCCTGCGCCACGGCGCGTTCGCGGGCGTCGGCGGGCACGTCCGGCCGAAAAGCCAGCTTGACCAGGTTGTCGGGGATTCCTGCTTGAAAGCCGATCTCGAGGCCATCCACGACGAGCGGGCGCAGCCGCATCTCGAGCTCGCTCTCGGCCACGCCCATGACGCGGATCACCCGCACCACCGGCGGCACCAGGGCGTACCGGTCGAGCAGATCGGGCTGGATGTGATGGTCGAACAGCGCCTTCATCTCGCGGGGGACGCCCGGCAGGAAGTAGAGCGTGGCGTCGCCGTGCTCCACCGAGAAGGCGGGGGCGGTGCCCCAGTGGTTCTGCAGCACGCGGGCGCTCACGGGCAGGTCGGCCTGTTTGCGGTTCGCGTCGGCCATCTCGCGGCCCCAGGCGGCGTACCGGGCGGTGATCTGGGCCAGCGCGTCGGCGTGCCGCACGATGGGCTGGCCGAACGCCTCGCCCACAGCCTCGGCGGTGAGGTCGTCGCGCGTGGGGCCCAAGCCGCCGGTGCACACCACCACCGGGGCGAGCGCCGCGGCCTGCTGGAAGATGTCGACCAGGTCGGCCTTGCGGTCTGGGGCGACCAGGATGCGGCGCACCGAGACCCCCAGGCGCCAGAGGCGATCGCACAGCCACCGGCTGTTGGTGTCGAGCACAGCACCGGTGGTGAGCTCGGTGCCCTGGGCGATGAGGACGGCGTCCATGCGTGACTCCGGGGGAGGACAAGCGCTATCCCACGGGGGCCGCCGCGCCGGCCCGCGCGCGGTTACCGGGAGTCGCGACGGACGCGACGCGCGCCCGCCCCCCTCGGAGCCCCCATGAGCCTGGTCATCGGCCTCGACGTCGGCACCCAGACCATCGGCGTCGCGCGGATGGACCCCCGCAGCGGCATCGCCGCGCCGTGGTTCACCCTGGCCCGGCAGGGCGTTCGGCGCGACGTGACTCGCCTGAAGCAAGCCTTCGGCGGCCTCGACGCGCCGGTCACCCGCGTGGTCGTGGGCTGGCCCCTCGAGCTCGACGGCACCGAAGGGCGCATCTGCCGCCTGTCGCGCCAGGTGGGCGACGCGCTCGGCGCGGCCACCGGCCTGCCCGTCGACTACCACGACGAGCAGTGGAGCTCGGTGGAGGCAGAGCGGCGCCTGACGGCCGCAGGGGTGGGCCACGACCGCCGGCGTGAGGTCATCGATCAGGCAGCTGCCATGGTCATCCTCGAGGACTGGCTGGCGCACGACCGGCAGGAGGACTCGCCATGACCCCGCTCTGGACCCAGATCGCCTGGCTCACCGACGGCAGCGAGCGCGCTCGGGTGGCCGCTCCATGGGTGGCCCGGCTCGCCACGCTCGCGAGCGCCTCCATCTGTGTGGCCAGCGCGACCGGCGCCCCACTGGGCAACCGCTCCGCCGAAGGCAGCCCCGAGGCCGCCCGGCTGCAGCGCGCCCGCGATCAGGCCCAGGCCGCCGCAGACGACCTGCAGGGCAGCGGCGTCGCAGCCACGGTGTGCGTCGAGCCCGGCCAGCCCCTCGACCTCGCCACTCGCTTGGTGTCCGACCGCGGGGTGCAGCTGGTGGTGTGCGGCCGCACCGGAACCGCCGGCAT
>JBDQIL010000661.1:0-3604 GCA_040264415.1 Myxococcota bacterium | reverse complement strand
GCGCCCTGTCGCCCGAGGTAGACACCCTCGCCGAGCGCCTCCGTTCCCGGGGCTACCGAACCGCCGCTTTCGTCTCCGCCTTCACCCTGCGCAACAAGCTGGGCCTCGTGGGCGGTGGTGCCGTGGTCGAACCAGAGGGGGCGCTCGGTGAAGCTCTCGCCGTGGTCGGCGGTGAAGACGATGAGCGCGTCGTCATATCGGTCGAGCTGCTTGAGCCACGCGACCACGCGCCCGACCTGGTCGTCGGTGTGTTCGACCGCGCGCGCATAGCGGCGGGTGTAGAAGCCGGGGCTGGTGATGCCGTACAGCCGCTGGTAGCGCGGGATGTGGGCCCGGTCTGCGGGGTTGGAGGGCCAGGCCCCTGGCTCGGGGCGGTCGCCCCAGGGGTCGAGCGGGCCGTGGGGGTCGTAGGTGTGCCACCACAGAAAGCGAGACCGCCGGGTGCCTGCGGCGTCTGACCAGGCGAGCATGGCGTCGAGGGTGTTGGCGCCGGGTCGGCGCTGGTTGTTGGGGGGCTGGTCGTAGACCTCGAAGCCCTGGTTGAGGTTCAGGGCGTCGCGGAGGGTGAAGCCGGAGACGAAGGCGCCCGTGCTGAAGTTGGCCGCGGTCAGGCGCTCGGCCAGGGTCTCGACCTCGGGGGCGAGCGTGGCCCCGCCCCGGAAGAGGTTCATGGTGACGCCGTGTCCGGACGGCTCGAGGCCAGTGTGCAGCGTGCAGAACGCCGGCCCGGTGACGCTGATGGGAGAGTAGGCCTGGGCGTAGAGCACGCTGTCGGCGGCGAGCGCGTCGATGTGGGGGGTGACCGCCGGGCTGTCCGGGGCGAAGGCGCCCACGTGGTCGACCCGCAGCGTGTCCACCGTGACGAAGACCACGTCGGTGATGGGCACCGCGTCGCCGTGGCGGCACGCCGGCAGCAAGCCGACAGCGAGCGGCAGGAGCGCGCGCATGCGGCCCGTCACCGCTCGCGCCGCTGGCCCCCGTGGCCGAGCGCCCGAACCCGTGCGCCGAGGGCGACGGTCCGCGAGGGGCCCGCCCGTCTGCGCTGCGTTCTCAGCTCGTTCCGTTGACGCTATCGGCACGATTGCTGGCGGGTGGTGCGGTCCTTGCTGCAGGAGATGCCGGAACAGTTGTAGATCCAGGAGGCGGTGCTGCCGCACGACGCGACGCTGCCATCCCAGCCTGCGTTGGTGGTGCACACCCAGACGGCGCCGCTGCAGGACCCTCGGTCCGAGTAGTACTTGGCCTGGCTGCCATCGCAGTTGTAGTCGAAGCTGCCGTCTCCGCGGTCGTTGGTGAACCAGCTGGTGGCGCCGGGGTTGGCTGAGGCGTTCGAGTCGTAGCAGTCGGTGGAGTAGCGGCTGGTGTAGTACCCGTCTTGCGTGCACAGGCAGCGGCCAGCGGTGCTGCCGTAGCCGTCGCCATCGAAGTCGTAGTAGTAGGTGGTGCAGCCCGACGCGTTGCGCTCGTCTGCGGTGCCGTCGCAGTCGTTGTCGACGCCGTCGCCGCAGGTCTCGGTGCCGGCGGGGCTGACGCTGGCGTTCGCGTCGTCGCAGTCGCCGTCGATTTCCGCGTAGCCGTCGCCATCGTCGTCGTACCAGGTGGTGCCCTCGTCGGTGACGCCGTCGCAGTCGTTGTCGGCGCCGTCGGCGACCTCGGTCCCGCCGGGGAAGCTGGTGCCGTCTTCGTCGTCACAGTCGCCGTCGCGCTCGGCCCAGCCGTCGCCGTCGTCGTCGTAGCAGACCGTGGTCTCGTCTACGATGCTGTCGCAATCGTTGTCTTCGCCGTCGCAGGTCTCGCGGGCTTCCGGGTAGGTGTCTTCGTTGTCGTCGTCGCAGTCGCCGTCGGCCTCGCTGTATCCGTCGCCGTCGTCGTCGAAGCCTTCGGTGCCCTCGTCGGTGAAGCCGTCGCAGTTGTCGTCTCGATCGTTGTAGACCTCGGGCGCGCCGGGGTTGACGCTGGCGTCGCCGTCGTCGCAGTCGCCGTCGGCCTCGCTGTATCCGTCGCCGTCATCGTCGACCTCGGTGAGGGCCTTGACGTAGAAGGTGGTGGTGGCCGAGCCGTCGTAGCCGTCGTTGTCGACGGCCGTGAAGGTGAGCTGGTGGGCCTCGCCGCCGGTCAGGGTGGCCTCACAGCGGGCCTCGCCGGTCTGGTCGGCCACGGGCTCGCAGAAGACGCCGTCGATGTCGCTGCGGAAGGACACGCTCAGGTCGCCGGGGGCGTCGCGGGAGTCAGACACGATGGCCACGAACTCGAAGCGCTCGTCTTCGAGGCCCTCGTCGGGCGCCGAGCCCGTGGTCGCCGGGCGCACGATGGTCACGCTCGGGGCTTCCGGGAGGTCGTTGACCACCACCTGGATGGTGTCGAGGCCGCTCTCGCCCTTCGAGTCGGTGACGAGCAACGTGATCTCATGGTTGCCGTCGGTCAGGTTCGCCGTCTGCATGCGCGCGAAGCCGTCTTCGACGATGAACAGGCCCTGCATCTCGCCGTCTTTGGAGCTCGACCAGCGCACCAGCAAGTCCTGGTCGCGATCGAGGTCGTCGGCCACCACCGCCTCGAACTCGACCACCTGGCCCTCGTCGACGACCTTGCCGTCGGGCGGGTTGACGATGCTCACCTCGGGCTCGGTGTTGTAGACGCCGATGTTGTTGCCCGTTCCGCCACAGGCGGCGAGCAGCAGGAGCATGGAGGAGGCGGTTCGCATGGGGGCATCCTGGCCGGCGCCCGTGGGCGCTGGTCGGTGGTGGGACGGTCATCAGGATAACAGCGCTTCGGTCTACCCGAGACCTCCGAATGACCCCCACTGCGATGGCGAAACCGCCGTGACACCTGGAGCCCCCATGCCCCTCGCCGCCTGCGTTCAGATCAGCGGGAGCTCCGACGTCGAACGCAACCTGGATGTGACGGAGCGGCTGGTTCGGCGAGCGGCGGCGGCCGGGGCGCGGCTGGTGGCCACCCCCGAGGCCACGACCTACCTCGGCCCCCACAGCGACAAGGCCGCCCTCGCCGAGCCGGTCGATGGACCCACCCACCGCCGGCTGGGGGCGTTGGCCGCCGACCTGGGCATCACGCTGTTGGTGGGCAGCGTCGCGGAGCGCTGCCCGCCTGGACCGGACGGGGCGCCCTCCACCCGCAGCTACAACACCTCGCTGCTGTTCGGGCCGGATGGGTCGCTGCTGGCCCAGTATCGAAAGCTCCACCTCTTCGATGTGGATCTGGCCGACCACGGCGGCGTGGCCTTTCAGGAGAGCGCCCGCACCGCGCCTGGCGACCCGGCGCGCGATGTCGTGGTGGCGGACACCGAGCTCGGGCGGGTGGGGCTGTCCATCTGCTTCGACCTTCGCTTCCCCGAGCTGTACCGCGCCCACGTCGAGATGGGCGCCACCATCTTGGCGGTCCCGTCGGCCTTCACGCTGATGACCGGCAAAGACCACTGGCACACCCTGCTGCGGGCCCGCGCGATCGAGAGCCAGTGCTGGGTGCTGGCGCCGGGGCAGTGGGGGCCCCACGACGACCGGGGCCTGCGCCACAGCTATGGCCACAGCCTCATCGTCGACCCGTGGGGCACCGTGGTGGCCGAGTGTGGCGATGGCGAGGGCTTCTGCAT
>JBDQIL010000660.1:0-3610 GCA_040264415.1 Myxococcota bacterium | reverse complement strand
GCCAGCAACAGCGGCAGCATGAACGGGACGATTCGCGGCATCGGGTCTCCCTTGGTCCGGACGAGCGACGGTATATCCACCTCGAACGGCAACCATCCGGTTCTCCGGTCGGTCGCGCGTCGCGCGCCCGACCTCGGGCCCTCAGCCGAGGCTCAGCGGACGCGCACCGGTGACTGCACCGTCGGTGGCGAAGACCACCGGCAAGCCGGCAGCGGCCGCCGCGAGACCCGGCGCAGCGCCCGGGTCGGCCGCCATGACCAGCACCGCCAGCGGACGCCCCCGACCGTCGAGGTCGCGCAAGGCGGCCGCCACGTCGCCGGGAGCGGCGCTGTCCGGCGCGAAGACGGCGCCGCCGACCGGGGCGGCGGGCGGCGGGCCCACCACCAGCACGCGGTGGGCCCGCGCGAGCAGCTCGAGGGCCGCGCTCCCCTGCCCTGCCGGCACGGTGTAGCGCCGAGCCCCCAATGGAGAGGCGGGCGCAGTGAGGGCGCGGGGCGCCTGGCGAAGCCGCCGCAGCCCCACCGACAGCGCCAGGCCCCAGCCCAGCGCGGCCACGGCCCACGCCCATGAGCCGGACACGGTGCCCGGCACCGAGGCGGAGGCGACGGGCAGGCGGACCGGGGTCGCGCCGCCCTGAATCGCAGCCGAGGCCGCCCGCAGGCCGCCGGCGTCGGTGAGCGCGAGGTCGAGCTCGGCGATGTCGCCGGATGGCCACGACAGCGCCCCAGACCAGACGCGGCCGGCGCCATCGGTGAGCCGAAGCGTCGCCGCCGCGCCGGCGGTGCCCGCCGCGACGCCGGTCCAGACGCCGTCGCCCACCTGGGGGTCGGGCGCGCTGCCGTCGTCGCGCAGGCGCCACGACGCGCCGGCCTCGTGCAGGGCCACGGGGGCCTCGAGCGGCGGCTCGGGCGACGAGACCCGCACCAGCACCGGGCCGGCGCTGGCGACCCTTGCGGCGAGGACGAGGGAGAGGGCGAGCATGGGGGCAGCCTACCCGACGCTCCGCCCCCGCTCCCAGGCCATCGGCGTGCAGGGCGACGCCGCAGCGAGTAGCGTCCCCGTGTGCCCGACCTCCCCCCCAGCCGAGGCTCCCGCCGTCGGGCGCCACCATCGGGCCGTCGAGCGGAGCGCGCGGCGTGGGCGGCCCTCGCGGTCATGACCCTGATCGCCATCACCCGCGCCGCCGCGGTCCCGAAGGCCGACCCCATCACCCCGTGGGTGATGGGCATCGTGGCCGGCATCCCACTTCGCGACAGCTTCTCGCCCTTCTGGCAGCCGGCGCCCATGAACGCCTGGGGCTTCCGCCCCCTGTCGCTGGTGCTGATGAAGGGCGCCGCGACGCTCTGGGGCGACGGCCTGCCGCCGGGGTGGCTGCTCGGCGGCAAGGCCGCCCTGGGCGGCATCGCGTGGCTCGCGGCGGCCACCGCGTGGCTGCGGGCCCACGCGCTGTCGCGGGTGGCCCCATGGGCGGCCCTCGCGGCCCTCATGCTCAGCCCCCACCTGTTCTCTTCCTGGCACCTCACCGAGCTCGATCACCTCGGCGCTGCGGCCCTGCTCGCGGGCCTCACCGCGCTGCGCGTGGGGCGGGGACCCGGGGCCACGCTGTTCGCGGCGGTGGGCATCGGGGCGGCCATGCTGCTCAAGGAGTCGAGCGCGCTGGTCAGCCTCGCGTTCCTCGCTGCCGGCGCCACCGTGGCCGCTCACCGCGGCGCGCGCGCGGTGGCGGCGCGCTACGCCGGCGCCTTCGGGCTGGCCGCGGCGCCCTGGCTGGCGCTCGCCGCCGACCTGGTGTCGGGGGCCCGCACGGCGGTCGGCCGAGCCCCGCTGGGCGACCGCCTGCCCCTGCTCGAGCACAACGCCGTGCAATTCGGCTACCTCGCGACGCCCGCCGGGGCGGTCGCCCTGGCCGCTGGGCTGGCCCGCCGCCTGCCCCCTGCGGCGGTGTGGGGGGGCGCGACCGCGGCGCTCATGGCGCTGCCGCTGCTCACGGTCCACTCCCACTACGAGACCATCTACTTCGCCCACCGGTGGGGCGGCGCGGCGCTCGCGACGGGGACCCTGGTGGCGCTCCTCGCCATCGCGGTGGACCGGCGGCGGCCCGCAGGGCATGCCACCGCCGCCGCGAGCGCCCTCGCGACCCTGGTGCTGGTCGACCTCGCGCTGCTGCTCTCGTCGGCGCCCCGCGAAGACCTGGCGGCGCGCCTGTTCCTGGCCGCGGCCCCCGCGCTGCTGGGCCTGGCATTCGAGGCGGCTCGGCG
This sequence comes from Myxococcota bacterium, assembly GCA_040264415.1. Classification (GTDB taxonomy): domain Bacteria; phylum Myxococcota_A; class UBA796; order UBA796; family UBA2385; genus M30B51. Next base: position 1,352 of record JBDQIL010000660.1, on the reverse strand, counting down.
GGCTTGGGGCGAGGCCACGGGGAGCGCGCGCGCGCCCATCGCCGTGGTCGGGGTGGCGCTGGCCTGGGGGCCCGCCGCGCACCTCGCGAATGGCCTCGGGGAGTGGCACGCCCGCCAGCCGGTCGAGCTGGCCGGCCGCTTGGCGCTCGCCACCGGCCCCACCGCAGACGGTCCGGTGGTGTTCAACCACTTCCTGCACTCCGTGGGGCCAGACGATCAGCGCGCGCTGGGCGCCACCGCCGGCACCGCGACGCCCTACGTGCCGCTGCCGGCGTGGCTGGCGGCGCCCCGGCTTCCCGGCGACGGCTACGGCTGGACCGGCGGCGGCCCCGGGCTCGCCACACAGCGCGCCGAAGGGACCCCCATCACCGTCTTCTGGCAGGCCACGCGGGCGCAGGTGCCGGACCGGGCGCGGGCGGCGCTCGCAGGCGATCTCGCCTGGACCCGGCGCCCCTTCGGCGCCCTGGCGTCGGGGCGGGTGATGGAGCCCCAAGCCGACGTCATCGCCGACCACAGCTTCGTGGAGGACCGGCACCGCACCACCTGGGAGCCCGGCCCCTCCCCCCTCGAGCGCCTGGTCGAGGCCGATGGGGCCCGGCAGTTCGCCGCGTCGGCGCGCTACGTCGAGCTCCCGGTGAACCTGCTCGATCTGCCCCGGCGGATCGCGGCGGGGGCGCCCTGGGCGGTGCCCATGCAGGTGGAGGTGGCCTTGTGGCGGATCCCCGGAGGCGTGCCATGAGCCGGGCCCCCGTCGTCGCCGGCGCCACCCTCTTCGCGGTCGCGATGGGCGTCGGGGCGGTCCGCTTCGACCGCGCGCTGCGCCCGCCGTCCGCCACCGTGGCGGGCGTCGATCTCGCCGCGGCCCGCGGTCGCGATCTCGCCGCGCTCGATCCCACGCTGGCCTTCCTGCTCCACCTCGACCCGCGACCGCACGGCAGCGCGACCGACGCGGCCCTGGCCTCCGCGGGGATGCCCGAACCGCTGCGACGGGCGCTGCTCGCCGAGACCGGCTGGGGCGCGCAGGAGCTCGACGAGGCGCTCCGCTCCGACGACGGCCCCGCCCGTCCCAAGGCGGCCGCGGCCCTGGGTGCCGCGCTCGACCACGCCGACGAGCCGGTCGCCCGCGCCGCCGTCGCGCTGGCCTGCGACCTGCCCACCCTGGGCGCCGCGGCGGCCGGGGCCTGCCCGGGCGGCAGCCCCCGGGGCCGCGCGCTCGCGCTGTCGGTCGCCGCCTGCAGCCGCCCGCCCGCCGACGCCCAGGCGCTCCTCGTGGACACCTTGCGGGCCGAAGGCGAGCTCGCGACCGTGGCCGCGCTCGAGCTGGGTGGCGGTGGCGGCGGTCCGGGACACGG
>JBDQIL010000659.1:0-3612 GCA_040264415.1 Myxococcota bacterium | reverse complement strand
GTGTCGCGCTTCCACTGCAAGCTGTTTCGGCGCGGTGGAAACTTCTACATCGAAGACAACAAGTCTTCGAACGGCACCCTGGTGAACGGCGAGCTGATCACCGAGCGGCGGCTGTTCGGCGGCGAAGAGGTCATCATCGGCGAGACCTTCTTCCGCTTCCGCATCATGTAGGGCCGGTCCTCCGGAGAAATTTAGCCGCCTCGGTGGCTGTCGAAGTACGAGCCGCCTTGCGCGGCTCGTCTTCGTCTGGGAGTGTGGGTCTCGACCCGTGTGGAGGCGACGGATGCCCGAAGGCCCGGTCTACCTGACGACCCACCAGGTCGCCCGCATGCTCGGGGTCAGCCTGCCGACGGTCGTGAACTGGACCCGAGCGGGCAAGCTGAAGGCGCACAAGACGCCGGGCGGCCATCGGCGGATCTCGCGTGAGGACCTGCTCGCCTTCGCGCAGGCCTTCCAATATCCGCTCCCCGCCGAGCTTCAGCTGCGGGTCGGCCCCCCGCGGGTGCTGGTGGTCGACGCGGAGCGCGACTTCTTCGACACGGTCTCGGAGTACTTCGCGCTGAAGGGCGAGGTCGAGACCCGGATGGCCGACGGGCCCTTCTCTGCGGGCCTCGAGGTGGGGCGCTTTCGGCCGGACATCATGCTGGTCGATCTCGGGCTGTCCACCCTCGACCCCATTCGCCTCGCGCGCCTGGTCGCGTCGGCCGACGTCGGCACGCTGAGGCTGATCGGGGTGGCGGGCTTTCCCGATCCCCACCTCGAGGCACGCGCCCGGAGCGTCGGGTATCAACGCGTGATCTACAAGCCCGTGTCGCTCGAGGCCGTCTGGGGCGCCGTGCAAGCGGCGCTCAGGAGCTGAGCCCGCCTTCTGGCGTGGTGAAGGCGAGTGGTCGGGCGCGGCCGTCCCCGCCGCGTGCGGCGATGGGCTGCTCGGAGAGCGGCAGCGGGGGGCGCTCGCTCCGGCGACGAAGGCGGACCAGCTCGGCCAGGATGCTGATGGCGATCTCTTCCGGCGTCTCGGCCCCCAGGTCGAGACCGACCGGGGCGCTGAGGCGCGCGAACAAGGCGGGGTCGATGCCAGCCGCTCGGTACCGCACGAAGAAGGCCGCGACCTTCGCGCGGCTGCCGATCAGCCCGATCCACCCCAGATCGCGCGGCAGCAGCGACTGCACGAGGTCTTGGTCGAGGGCGTGGTCGTGGGTGACCACGAGGTGGTAGGCGCGCTGTCCGGTGGGGAGCCGGTCGAGGACGCGGCGCGGGTCGGCTTCGAGCACGGTGACGCGGTCGGGGAAGCGGGCCGGATCGGCCCACTCGTCGCGGTCATCGACCACGGTGACCGCGAAGTCGGCGGCGACGGCCAAGCGGGCCGTGGCGGTCGCCACGTGCCCTGCGCCGTAGATCACGAGGTGGTCGGGGGGGCGGAGCGGCTCGATCCAGGCCTCCATCGCGCCGCCACAGCACATGCCGAGATCGCGCGTCAGGTGGGCGCTGTAGCGCGCGGGACGCCCCGAGGCGATGGCCGTGAGGGCGCGCTGGATGGCCTGGTGCTCGAAGGCCCCTCCGCCGATGGTGCCGGCGATGGTGCCGTCGGCGTACACCACCATGCGGGCGGCGGCGCCTCGCGGTGCCGAGCCAGCCTGGCCGATCACGGTCACCAGCGCGCACCTGCGGCCCGACCGGCAGGCGTCTACGGCGGCTTGGAGCACCTTCACGGAGACCTCGTCGGAGCAGGGGATGGCGGGGGGCCGCGCCCCGCGTCGGCTGTATCCCGGACCGGATAGGGAGCCCGCCCGCCGCCTCGGAGGCCCAGTGCACCCCGGACACGACGTCGTCCTCATCCTCGATTTCGGTTCGCAGTACACCCAGCTGATCGCGCGCAGGATCCGCGAGCAGGGCGTCTACTGCGAGATTCGGGCCTGCACCGACCCGCCGCCCTCCGAGCCCCCCCCGCGCTTGGTGGGCCTGGTGCTCTCCGGCGGGCCGAACTCCGTCTACGACGACGACGCGCCGCCCTTCGACGCCGGCTGGCTCGACCTGCCGGTGCCGGTCATCGGCATCTGCTACGGCATGCAGTTGCTGGCCCGGCACCTCGGCGGTGACGTGGCGGGCGCCGAGCACCGCGAGTACGGCCACGCGCAGATGGCGCTGGCCGACGCGCCGGCCGCGTTGTTCGCGGGGATCCCGCGGCACACCGACGTCTGGATGAGCCACGGCGATCACGTGGCCGCGCTCCCTCCGGGCTGGCGGGTCATCGCGAGCTCGAAGAATTGCCCGATCGCTGCCATGGTCTCCCCCGACGGCCTCCGGTATGGCATCCAGTTCCACCCCGAGGTGGTGCACAGCGTCGATGGGCGCGCCATCCTGAAGAACTTCCTGTTCGCCGTGTGCGACGCGGCGGCCGACTGGACCATGGGCTCGTTCATCGACGAGCAGGTGGCGCTCATCCGGGAGCAGGTGGGCGAGGGCCATGTCCTCTGCGGCCTGAGCGGCGGCGTCGACTCGTCGGTGGCGGCGGCGATCCTCCACAAGGCCATCGGCCCACAGTTGCACTGCGTCTTCGTGGACAACGGCGTCCTGCGGGCGGGGGAGCGCGAGCAGGTCCGAGACGAGTTCCAAGACCTCGATCTGACGGTCGTGGACGCGGCAGACCGCTTCCTGACCGAGCTGGCGGGGGTCGAGGAGCCCGAGCAGAAGCGCAAGATCATCGGCAGGGTGTTCATCGAGGTCTTCGATGAGGAGGCGCGCAAGCTCGAAGCCCGCGTCGGCTCGATCGACTGGCTGGCGCAGGGCACGCTCTACCCAGACGTCATCGAGTCGGTCTCGTTCCGCGGGCCGTCTGCCACGATCAAGAGCCACCACAACGTCGGCGGCCTCCCCGAGAAGATGCGGATGAAGCTCATCGAGCCGCTCCGCGAGCTCTTCAAGGACGAGGTGCGGGTGCTCGGGCGAGAGCTCGGGCTGAGCGAGGAGCGCATTCAACGCCAGCCCTTCCCGGGGCCCGGCCTCGCAGTGCGGATCCTGAGCGATGTCACCGCCGAGCGGGTCGCCCTGCTGCAGCGGGCCGAGTCCATCGTGGATGAGGAGATCCGCGCGGCGGGCCTCTACCGCGAGCTGTGGCAGAGCTTCGCGGTGCTCCTGCCAGTGCGCAGCGTGGGCGTGATGGGGGACGCCCGCACCTACGAGCAGGTCTGCGCCATCCGGGCGGTCCACTCCACGGACGGCATGACCGCGCACATCGCGCGGCTCCCGTGGCCGCTCCTCGAGCGCATCTCCACCCGCATCATCAACGAGGTGCGCGGCATCAATCGCGTGGCCTACGACATCAGCAGCAAGCCCCCGGCCACCATCGAGTGGGAGTAGGGGGGCTGCCGCCCCGGCTGGCGGCGGGGCTGTGGGCGGCCGCCCTGGGGTTGGCCGCGCTCCCTCCGGTCGGCCTCTCGCCTCGGGTGGCGGCCGGGAGCGGGCTGCTCGGGCTCACAGTCTGGGCTGCGGGTCCTCGGGTGGGGCCGGTCGCGACCTCGGGCCTGCTCGCGGTGGGGGCCGCGCCGCTGTTTGGCGCAAGCCTGCTCCGGGCCTCTCCTCTCGACGCGGCGCTGTTGGGCGCCCTGATGC
>JBDQIL010000658.1:0-3619 GCA_040264415.1 Myxococcota bacterium | reverse complement strand
TAGAAGCTGATGCGACCCAGCTCGTGGACCTGGCTCGCCCAGAGCGTTCGGCTGCCGGGCACCACCCCGAGGTGTCGCGCCTCGGACCGGAGCGGCACCTCGTCGGTGAGCAGCGTCTCGAAGTCGATGACCTCGAGCCACGCCTGCCCCTCCATGAGGAAGGCGCCGGCCCCCCCGTCGTCGGTGCTCGCGAAGGCGAAGGGCTCGGCCGCCAGCCGCAGGGGGTTGGCGAAGTGGTCGGCCAGCGACACCACCGTGAGCGCCCAGTGGTCGCGGAAGGGGCTGTCGCTCGACGCGCCCGCGCTGCTGTCGTCGTGCACCACGAGGGCGGTCCCGCCGTCGGCGCTCAGCGACACGCCGTGGACGGCCTTCACCAGCGACCGCACCACGATCGCGTCGGGGCCGGTGTCGCCGACCGCCCACGTGCCGTAGCGGGCCCGGCCCGACGCCGTGCTGTAGAGCAAGGCCTGGGTGCCGTCGGCGCTCATGGCGATGGAGCCGAAGATCTCGTCGCGGGGGAGCGGGACCACGACCGCCGGCGCGGTGGGGTCGGCCGTGTCGTAGAGCCAGAGCTCGCTCGAGGTGCGACAGACCGCGACGGCGCGCGCGCCGTCGGGGGTGAGGTCGAGATCGGTGGGGTTGGCGCCCACCGCGAGGTCGGTCGCGGCCCCGGTCGCGAGGTCGACCAGCTTGAGGGTATCGACCCCGTACTGGCGGATGAAGGCGAAGCGCCCGTCGGGCGTCACCCGCACCTCCTCGACAGGCGGCGGGGTCACCGTGTCGGCCGCGATCGGCGCGCGGGTGACCACCGGCTCGGCGCCGCGGAGGTCTACGAGGGCCAACCACGCGTCACTGACCAGCACCGCTTGGGCGCCGTCGGGGGTGAACTGCACCGCCCGGGGCGAGAAGCCCACCACCCGCGGGTGGTGGCTGGCGTCGTCCATGCGCACGAAGCTCACCTCGTTGTAGCTCTGCGCGCCATCGGCTTCGGGGGCGAAGTCGTCGGCGTCAGGCTGGAAGGCCACCACCGCCCAGCGGCCGGTGGGGTCGATCGACAGGGTGTTGAGGTGCGGCCGGAGCTCCACCTCGGGGCCCTCGAGGGTGTCGGCGTCGAGCAGGCTGAGGCTGTCCGAGCCCAGGTTGAGGACGAGGGCCCGGGTCTGGTCGGGGGTGGTCACCACCGCGCCCGGGCGGGCGCCCACCGGCGCGGTGCGCACCGCGAGGCTGGCGACATCGACCCGGGTGACCGTGTCGCGGTCGGCGTTGGCGATGTAGACCGCGCGCGGCGTGGCGGCAGGACGCAGGCGCCGCTCGGTGGTCTCGTCCTCCGAGCCCAGGCCGTCATCGACGCCGCCCGTGTCGGGTCGCTCTTCGCCAGCGGCGCCGCTCCCGAGATCCGCACCGGCCGACCCGGTGTCCCCCGCGTCTTTCGCCGAGAACAGCGCCGATGCGCCGCAGCCAGTGGACAGGACGGCCGCCAACAGCGGCCCGCGAATGCGGCACATTCTGCCTCCAACCCGTGGGTTCAGCCTGTCACTGTAGCGCCGACGGAGGTGGGGTCGCCGCCCCGAGCCGCCCGTCAGCCGCAGAAGGCCAGGTGCAGCGCGCAGATGGTCTTTCCGTCGGTGATCCGGCCGTCGCGGACCATCGCCAGGGCCTGCTCCACCGGGATGCGCACCACGCGGATGTACTCGTCATCGTCGGGCTGGTCGGCCGACGGAGAGAGCCCCTCGGCCCGGTACAGCCAGATGCGCTCGTCGGTGAAGCCCGGCGTGGTGTGGATGGCGCCGAGCGGCACCAACCGGTCTGCGCGCAGCTGCACCTCTTCGCCGAGCTCGCGGGCGGCGCAGCGCTCGGGCGCCTCACCGGGCTCGAGCACGCCGGCCGGCACCTCGAAGTGCATGCCGCCGCCGGCGTGGCGGTGCTGGTGCACCAGCGTCACGGTGCCGTCGTCGTGGACCGGCACGACCGCTGCCGCGCCCGGGTGACGGATCACCTCGAGTTCGACCGTGCGGCCGTCGGGCAGGGTGGCCGTCTCAATGCCCAGGTCGACGATCCGACCCTGGTAGATCGGGCGACGGGTCACTCGGCCGCGGCCTGCGTCTCCGGGAAGGCGAGCTGGCCGTCGACGTCGATCTGCCCCCACCACTCCTCGGCGCCCACGTAGTCGTAGGTGAGCGCGAAGCCGTCGTAGGCTGCGGCCAGATCGAGGTCTTCGATCTCGACCCGCCCGCCGTCTTCGGAGAAGCGGTAGACTTGGGCCGAGCCCTCGCCCAGCACGAGGCCGCGCCAGATGGTGGTCTCGAGGGGGATCCAGCCGCAGGCCTCGTCGCGCTCGACCTGCACCTCGTAGACGTGATCGCAGAGCGGGCACGCCTCCATCATGGCCTCGTAGACGCCGCCCGAGGTCAGCTCGACCCCCGACTCGGCGACCGTGTCGCCCTCACAGTCGTAGTCGTCGTACCGGGCGTCCACCGAGAAGGTGCGGGACCCCTCCCAGACCGCGGTGTCGGGCACCGGGTCGGGATCGGGCTCGGTGCCGTCGGTGCCGTCCGAGCCATCGGCGCCGTCAGCGCCATCGACGGTGGTGACGCCACTGTCGCCGGCGCCCTTGCCGTCGATGGTGGGGCTGCAGGCGAAGAGCAGGCACAGGAAGGGGGCGAGGGTGCGCATGGGGGCCTCCGTGGGAGCGCACTCTATCCCCCTGAGCGCCACTCCGCGCGGCCAGACGCGCCCCAGAAGCCTCCACCGCCCGATGTCCAGCAAAGCGACACCGCCGCCCGGGCGAACCGAGCGGCGGCGAAGATGGTGCGGAAGGGGGGACTCGAACCCCCACAGGCACAGTGCCCACTAGATCCTGAGTCTAGCGCGTCTACCAATTCCGCCACTTCCGCAGACGGATTGAGCGGCGCACCAAGCGCCGCCCAGCCCGAACCTTCTATTGAGGCCCCCAGATCTGTCAAGGCTCGGCGGATCCCTTCCTGTCGAGTCTCGACTCGAGCCGGTAGACCCGGCTGCCGTCCTGCTCGAAGACGAGGGTGGCTTCGGCGAGGAGCAGCCCGTCGAGCGCCGCGACCGGGCCGTCAAAATCGCGCTGGAGCTCCGCCTCGGAGAGGAAGGGGTAGAGCTTGCGGAGGAAGCGGGTGCGTCGCACCAGCACGTGGGTGACGCCCTGCGCCTGCAGATCGGCGAGGCTGCGGTCTTGGTGGGCGGTGAGCCAATGCCGCACCGGGGTGTGGTCTTCGACGCTCCCAAGCACCACCGGGCGCTCGACGAGATAGCTCGACCAGTCGAACATCAGCGCCACCCGGGCGTCGGCGGGCAGGTGCTGGTTCGCCCAGGCCACGGCCGCCCATGGGGGGTACCGCTCGCGGTAGTAGGTGTCGCGATCCTGTTGACCGAAGGCCGCGGGCAGCCGGGCGGCGGCCTCGGTGTACAGCGGCCCCAGGTTGGCCGGGAGGCCGGCGATCAGACAGGCCACCAGCCCACCCAGCGCCACGGTTCGCGCCCGGCCCGGGGGGCCGGCGGTGGCGGTCGCGAGCCCGTGTCCGCCCGCGAGCGCGAGCAGCGGCAACCCGGGGAGCAGGTAGCGCAGCCAGTGCGGGCCCATCGCCCAGCC
>JBDQIL010000657.1:0-3627 GCA_040264415.1 Myxococcota bacterium | reverse complement strand
GGCACAAGCTGTGTCCTGCGACGGAACGCGGGCCAGGGCCTCTCCGCCCGGTCAGATCCGCAGAGTCTCGGTGCAAGCACCGCTCTGCCATCCCGCTGCCCGCGGGCACGCCGATTGCCAGGTTGACGGGTGCCTGCCCGGCCCCGTCCACCGTCGGGCCCGACCCTCCACCCCGGGAACCCTCCATGACCGCACGACCCCTTCCGGCCTTCCTCTCCGACCTGGCGTTCAGCCTCGCCGGGCGCAACCTCGCGCTGCATCCGATGTCTGGCGAGCCCGGGTGGTTCTGGGTCGGCCTGGCGCCGCCAGAGACCGAGGGTGAGTGGGGTCTCCGCATCCACCTGGACCGGCAGCAGGGGGAGCGCACCGACTCCCAGACCACCGATGTCTTCCGCGATGGGCGCTTGCATGGCCACCTGCGCCATCTCCACGACTACGTCGGCACACCCACGGCCTTCGAGGCCTGGGTGCGTGACTGCGTCGCGAAGATGGTCCATCAGCTCGTGAATCGTCATGTCGAAGGTGTCTTCGACGCGGCGAAGGACGCAGAGCCCCGCGAGCGCGCGCGCGCGGTCGAGCGCCTCTGCCGCGACCTCTCCGCGTTGGGGCGCTTGCCCGAGACCAGCGGCAGGAGCAGCCAGCTGCTGTGTGACGCACACGCCGCCCTCTTGGGCGCGCATGAGCGTGGGGAGATGAGCGACGAGGCGTCCCACACCATCGCGGCCTTCATCGAAGGCAGCGATGGGTACGCCTTCGCCCGACACATCCGGGACCGGACGGTCGAGCACGCCTGTGTCCTCCTGCCCGACGCGCTCCCCGCGTCCGTCCAGGCGCTGCTCGCGCTCCAGGCGCAGGAGGCCCTCGCAGGGGTGCTCGAGAACGCGCCGCTCCGCCCCAGCCACCTCGCCAACGCCGGGCCGTTCCTGCTGTCGCGGCCACCCCACCTCCGCGCGGCCTGCCACGCGCTGCTGCTGCCCCGCTGCGACACCGCTGCGCTCTGCGTCACGCTGGCGATGGCCCTGTCGTCCGACCCCCGACAGGCGGTCCCCTACCTCGCGAAGGGCCTCTCCCTCGCCCCGGAGCATCGGCTCCTCCGGGTGGTCGCGCGGGATGTCGTCCACGCCGACGCCTTCGACCCCACGCTCGCCGGCGGAGCCGCGGTCGCTGCGGCGGCCCGGTCCCTGGCGCTCCGCGACGAGAATGGAGGCCCGTCGGTCTCCCTCGCCGAGGCTGAGGCGCTGCGGGCCCAGTACGACGCCCTGCTCCCCGCGGTCCTGTACGGCCGAGCGGAACCGGACATGGGCGGGAAGGACCAGCAACTCATCGCGCTCGAGGCCCGGATCAACCGGCTCTGGATGGCCCTGCTGCCGCCTCGCGACGACCCGTCGTGGGACGAGACCGTGGAGGTCGTGTGCGCGTTGTCGCGTCTCCAGGCCCGAGGCTCGGAGGCGTACGTCCGGTGGCTCCGCTACCATCGGCGGTTTCAGGAGGGCATCGACTACTTCCTCGCGAATCGAGTGGACCGGACGCAGCTCGACCTGCGGCTGCGCTCGGATTGGCACGGCGACGAGTACGTGGCCCAGGCGCTGTCGTGCATGCTCGACACGCAGCAGCCCGAGCACATCGAGCTGGCCCTCGAGGTCGTGGAGGAGCTGGGGCTCGATCGGCGCTGGGGTCGGGCAGCGGTGCCCTACGCGCTGGCCTGCGTCGCCTCGCGGGCCGGGCAGGTCGCCCTCGCCCTCGCCCTCGCCCGACAGGCCGCCTCACACGGTACGAAGACCTCGCAGATGCTGCGAGACCCCGACTTTGCCAACCTGCTGGCCGACCCCGAGGCGGGCGCGGCGCTGCGGGCGCTGGTTCAGGGGGAGGGCGCTTGAGCCGTCGCTCACCGGCTCCGGCCGCGTGGTGCGGTCCCGTCGCGGGGGTGTGCCCCACCTCGTCCGGTCGGACCGGACGGGGCACCTCGGACGCGGGCCCTTCGTCTCGCGCCTGTGCTCGCGCTCGCGGGGGCACCGGGGCGGGCGGTCGCACGAAGAGCAGCGGGGGGCGTGAATGCGCTGGTCAGCTCGCAGACGGCGGCTGCGATGGGGAGCTGGCGGGCTGGGTCTGGGACCACCACAGGGCCGCGCCCCGTCGCACGAACCAGAGCCCCACGGCGCCCACCCCCTCGCCGGCCCACTCCGGCCGGGTCTGGATGGCCGCCTCGAGGGCCTCGCGGTAGCCCTCCAGCTGCGGCGCGTAGGTCTTGAGCTTGGCGTCGCGGGCGGCGACGGCGCGGTCGAAGCCAGGCGTGAGGTCGGGCGCCTTGCCGGCCTTGAAGTCGAGGATGGTCCAACGCTCGGCCGGTGGCGCCCCGGGGTCGCGGAGGACGAGGTCGGCGGTGCCATTGAGGAGGAGGGGCGACGAGCCGCCCACCGAGGCTGGGGCGAGCAGCGGCCACTCGGCGAAGCGCTGCACACCCTCGCTGTGCACACGGGCGAGCAGTGGGTTGTCTGCGTCTCGTCGGATTCGGTCGGACAATTGGATGAGCCACGCGGCCGTCTCTGCGTCTTCCATCGCCCACTCGTCTCGAAGGAACTGGACGGCGCGCTCGTTTGTGGGCGACACGGCGTCGAAGCTCCAGGCGGCGAGCCAGGCGTGGGCGATGTCGCCGAGGGATCGGGCCGCACCGGCCTCGGCGAAGCGGGCGGGGCTCTCGAGGAAGTCGTCGAGGCCGGCGTGGTGGCTCCCCGTGGCGATCACCCGGGTGAGGACGGACTCGACCAGGGCGGCGCGGCGCGCTGGGCCGGAGTGCGTGTGCAGCGACGAGGGCGAGCGGAGCCGCCAGGGCGCGGGCGCGACGGGTGCGGGCGGCATGGGGGATCCGGTCGCGACCACCCGCTGGGGCGACGGCGCATCGGCCCCCGGAGCCGGGGTGTAGGGCAGCCAGGTCACGCCGGCGGGCGCTTGCTCTGGCGTGGCGTCGGGGTCGCCGGGCCCCCAGGCGTCCACCAACGCAGCGACGACGGCGTTCGACGACGCGGGCGGGAGGGCGCACCAGGCCGTCTCACGGGCGCGGGTGAGCCCGACGTAGGCGAGCCGCACGCACTCCTCGTGCTGACGCTGCCTCTGGATGAGCTTGGACAGCGCCCCGTGGGGGTCGTGTTTGGGATCGAGGGCGCCATCGGGGTCGAGGCGGAGGGGCAGGAGCTGAAGGGTCTGACCGCCGACGTCGAGCCCCAACGACTTGGCGCTCGCGCTGGAGGCGTGCTTGCCGACAGATGCCACGAGGACGTGGTCCCAGGCGAGGCCCTTGGCCCCGAACACGGTCATGCAGGAGACGGCGGGCGCTGGGCGGTCGAGGTTGAGCCGCGGGGGGTCGTCTTCGGTACCGAGGCGCTCGACCATCTCTCGCACGGACACCCCGCTGGCCTCGAGGTCGCGGAGCCAGTCGAGGGCGAGGTCGAGGTGCGTGACGGCGTCCGGGTCGGGGCTGGCGGCCAGGACCGTGCGCCAATCGAGAGCGACGGACAGGGCCTCGAGCGTGGCGGCGGCCCCCTGGCGCGGCAGGGAGTTGAGGGCGGTCTGGAGTGGGCCGCGGGCGCGGGCGAAGGCCACCACGTCCCGCGGGTCGTGGGGCTCGGTGAG
>JBDQIL010000656.1:0-3634 GCA_040264415.1 Myxococcota bacterium | reverse complement strand
GGCCGGACTCCCCTGGAACGAGCGGGCGTCGGTGTTCCTGCGCGCCGCCGAGCTCCTCGCGGGCCCCTGGCGGGATCGCCTCAACGCCTCGACCATGCTCGGCCAGGGCAAGACCTGCCACCAGGCCGACATCGACGCCGCGTGCGAGCTCATCGACTTCTGGCGCTTCAACGTCTCCTATGCCCGCGACATCATGGCCGACCAGCCGCCGGTCAGCACCTCCACCGCCTGGAACCGGGTCGAGCAGCGCGCCCTCGAGGGCTTCGTCTTCGCGATCACGCCCTTCAACTTCACCAGCATCGCGCTCAACCTCCCCACCGCGCCCGCGCTGATGGGCAACGTCGCGATCTGGAAGCCGTCGAGCACGCAGCTCGCGTCGGCCTGGGTCGGCTTCGAGCTGCTTCGCGAGGCAGGCGTCCCCGATGGCGTGATCAACTTCCTCCCGGGACACGGCGCCGACGTGGGCGACCCCGTGCTGGCCTCACCGCACCTCGCCGGCCTCCACTTCACGGGGAGCACCGCGACCTTCCAGCACCTCTGGCGCACCATCGGCCAGAACATCGACCGGTACCGCACCTATCCACGGATTGTCGGCGAGACCGGCGGCAAAGACTTCATCCTCGCGCACCGGTCGGCCGACCTCGATCGCCTGGCCGTCGCGGTGGTGCGCGGCGGCTTCGAGTTTCAGGGCCAGAAGTGCTCGGCGGCGAGTCGCATCTACGTGCCGCGGAGCCTCTGGGCTGGCCTCAAAGACCGCGTGACCGCCATGATGGGCGAGCTCACGATGGGTGACACCCGCGACTTCTCCAACTTCCTGGGCGCGGTCATCGACCAGCGCGCCTTCGACAAGCACCGCCGCTACCAAGAGCTCGCCCGGGACACCGCGCGGATCGTGCACGGCGGCGGCGCCGACGGCTCGACCGGCTGGTTCGTCGAGCCCACGCTGGTCGAGGTCGACGACCCCCACCACCGCCTGATGGAGGAGGAGATCTTCGGGCCCATCGTCACCGCCTTCGTCTACGACGACGCCGACTGGGAGGCCACCCTGCAGGCCGTCGACCGCACCAGCCCCTACGCCCTCACCGGCGCGGTCTTCGCCCAAGACCGGATCGCGGTGGCCCAGGCCACCAGCGCGCTGCGCGACTCCGCCGGCAACTTCTACGTCAACGACAAGCCCACGGGCGCCGTCGTGGGTCAGCAGCCCTTCGGCGGCGCCCGCGCCAGCGGCACCAACGACAAGGCCGGCAGCCCCTTGAACCTGCAGCGGTGGACTTCGCCGCGCACCATCAAGGAGAACCTCTGCCCCCCGACCACCTGGCGCTACCCGTTCCTCGGCTGAGGCTGCCCCGGCACGACGCTCCGGGGGCGGCCGCAGCCCCCCTGCTTCGGCCCCTCGCCTCCGCTTGACAAATCGGATCCCCGGGCTAAAGTGCCCTTCCGAGAGCGGTGCCGCCCCTCAAGGCTCCCGCTCGCCTGAACCTGACAATGCCAGCCGCTCAACGGGCCTGCAAGTCTCGGCGCTCCATGGAGCGCCAGTCGGCACCCGAACTTCAGGCGGCGCTCGGTTTCGTTGCCCAGAAGGCTCCCGGTTCATTCCGGCTGCCGGTGCGCGAAGCCCTCCTCTTGACGCTGTTGCACTCTCGCGACGCGTCCTGTGTGTTCAAGCGATTCGACCCTTCCTCTGGGATCAGCTCCCGGGGCGGCGCTCCACGGACGAGCCGCTCCGACAGGAGGCGTACAAAGATGATCGATGCAGATTCGACCTGACAACCCGCTCATCGTGCAGGGCGACGGCAAGGTCCTCCTCGAGACGAAGCACGCCCGGTATGAAGAGGCCCGAGACTTCCTCGGCCGCTTCGCCGAGCTTGAGGCGTCGCCCGAGCTCCTGCACACCTACCGGATCAACCCGCTGTCGCTGTGGAACGCGGCCTCGGCGGGCATGGGAACCAAAGAGATCGTCGAGGGCCTGCGCGGCTACTCGAAGTTCGACGTGCCCTCCGACGTGCTCCAGCAGGTGACCGAGACCATCGAGCGATACGGCCTGGTCCGCTTGGTCAGTCACCCGTCGGGCGACCACGACCTGCTGCGCCTGGAGTTCTCCAGCGGCTACGTGGCCAAGCTGATCTCCAAAGAGCCCACGCTCAAAGAGTTCCTGGTCGAGGACGGGCGCCGCGACTGGGCCCTGCACCAGGGGCACCGCGGCATCTTCAAGCAGCGCGCGCTGCAGGTCGGCTGGCCCGTCGAAGACATCGCCGGCTTCCGGCCCGGCGACCCGCTCGACGTGCAGATCAGCCCGGTCATGAAGTCCAGCGGCAAAGAGTGGGCGCCGCGCGCCTACCAGTGGGCGGCCGCCAACCGTTGGTGGCAAGAGGGCAAGCCGGCCGGCGGTTGCGGGACGGTGGTGCTCGCCTGCGGCGCGGGCAAGACCATCGTGGCCATGGCGGCGATGTCGCTCGCCAAGACCAAGACGCTCATCCTCGCGACCAACCAGGCCGCCGTCGCCCAGTGGCGCCGCGAGCTCATCGACAAGACCACGCTCACCGAAGACGACGTGGGCATGTACTCGGGCACCGAGAAGCGCATCCGACCGGTGACCGTCGCCACCTACCAGATCCTCACCTGGCGGCGCTCGAAGGATGCCGAGTTCGAGCACCTCCACCTGTTCGAAGATGAAGACTGGGGACTGATCGTCTACGATGAGGTGCACCTGCTGCCGGCGCCGGTCTTCGGCGCGACAGCCACCCTGCAGGGGCGTCGCCGGCTCGGACTGACGGCCACGCTCGTGCGAGAGGATGGCCGCGAGGGCGACGTCTTCGCGCTGGTCGGGCCCAAGCGCTACGACCTGCCCTGGCAGATGCTGCAAGACCAGGGCTTCATCGCCGACACGAGCTGTTGGGAGGTCCGGGTCCCGTTCAACAACCGGCAGGCCGACCGCTACGAGAAGGCCCGCGAGGCCGAGAAGTTCCGCATCGCCAGCGCGAACCCCGCGAAGCTCGACGTGATCGCCGACCTCTTGAAGCGTCACCGCGAAGACAACGTCTTGGTCATCGGCACCTATGTGGACCAGCTCCACCAGATCGCGCGTCGCTTCAAGGCGCCGCTGATCACCGGCAAGACCCCACACGCCGAGCGCGAGGTCCTCTTCGAGCGCTTCCGCACCGGCAAGAGCAAGCTGCTGGTGGTGAGCAAGGTCGCGAACTTCTCGATCGACCTGCCCGACGCCAACATCGCCATTCAGGTCTCCGGCACCTTCGGCAGCCGGCAAGAAGAGGCTCAGCGCCTGGGACGCATCCTGCGTCCCAAGGAGAAGCCGGCCATCTTCTACACAGTGGTCACCTCGGACACGAAGGAGCAGGAGTTCGCGATGAAGCGGCAGCTCTTCTTGACCGAGCAAGGCTACCTGTACCATATCGACGATCGGGCGGCTGGCTGAGCCCCTGGTCCCGACCCCCGCGCGGCCCTGATCCCAGGTCCGCCCCCCATCCCTCCAGCGTAGCGTTCCTGCTGTAGAGAGAATCGATGACTGCGGATGAATCGGAGCAGAGTGGATCCTCGGGTGGCCGTCGCAAGCGGCGCCGTCGCCGTCGGAGCCGCCGCAAGGACGGCGAAGGCGCACCGCCCGAGGCGGCCCATC
>JBDQIL010000655.1:0-3640 GCA_040264415.1 Myxococcota bacterium | reverse complement strand
TTGATCACGGCCTTGGCCCACGACACCCTCGGCCGGCCCACGGTGGCCTTTCACCTGGGGGCCGACGGCTGCACCCTCGACCTGGCGGGCGAGGCTCAGGGTCGTTGTAGCCGCTCCGAGCCGGGTTGGCGCGGGCCGGGGCCACCCAGCAGCGCCAAGGCGGCGGCCGGCGCCGCGGAGAGGTCACCGGCCTTGCCCTGGAAGCGGCCGCCGCGACCGCCCCCCCGGCCCCCCAGGGCGGCGGCGACCCGGGGCCCCGCGACATCGACCACGCCGGGCGGTCCGGCGACCAAGAACACGCCCTCGCCGGTCAAGAGCAGGGCGCGGTCGGGGCGGACCGCGAGGGCCGCGTCGGCGATGGCCCGAAGCACCCCCAGATCAGCGCCAGGTCGGTGGAGGTGAGGCGGCGCCGCTGGATCGCCGGCCAGCGCCCGGCCCACGTGGATCGCCAGCTCTCGCTGCAGCGTGCCGATCTCCTTGGCGCGGGCCTTCGCGTCGGAGAGCAGGCGGGCCACGAGGGCGCCGTGCTCAGCCGGCGGCGCGGTGAGCCGCTCGGTCAGCTCGCGCTCCCGCTCGAGGCGCTCCAGCAGCGCGTCGGTGACCCGGCCGCCGGCCAGGTAGTGCACGCGGCAGCCGCCCTTGACCCGCTCGGCGCGGGTGAGCACGACCACCTGCAGCGCGGCCGTGCTCGAGACGTGGGTGCCACCGCAGGTGTTGCGGTCGAGGCCGGCGATCTCGACGAGCCGAATCTCGCCGTCGTGGCCATCGGGCAGCCCGCGGCTGCGCACCTCCAGCCCGGCGTAGGTCTCGGCGTCGACCACCCGCGGAGAGACCGGCCGGGCGGCGCGGATCTCGGCGTTGGTGCGGTCTTGCAGCTGCCGCAGCTCGGCCGGGGAGAGGGGCGCGCCCGCCAGGTCGAGGGTGCAGCCGTCGGCCCCCAGGTGAAAGGCCACCGTGGGCCGGCCGAGGGTGTCGTGGGCCAAGGCCGTGATCAAATGCTGGGCCGTGTGCTGCTGCATGTGGTCGAAGCGGCGGGGCCAATCGACCGCCACGGTGGCGGGACCGGTGGGGACCGGGGCGCCCGTGGTGTGCACCACGCCGTCCGGGCCGCGCTGCACGTCGAGCACCGCGACCCCCCCGATGGTGCCGTGGTCGGCGGGCTGGCCGCCGCCCTCGGGGTACAGCACCGTGTCGGTCAGGCGTACGGCCCAGCGGCCCTCCCCCGCGGGGGTGCACGCCTCCACCGTCGTGTCGAGGGTGCGCAGACGGGCGTCGTGCTGGCAGCGGACGAGAGACATCGGGCGCTCCGAGGCGGGGGCCGTCGACCTACCCCGGTCAGCCGCCGTCGCCGCTCCCGTCGCCGAACAAGGGGCAGCCTTCGGCCTCCCCGACCAGCGACTCCGCCAAGCCGTCGTCGCGCCACTCGGTCCAGGTGTCGTCGTCGGCGGTGGTGGCGAGAGACCAGCCGGCGCGGGCCGAATAGCAGTCGAGGAAGCGGTACCCACGCCAGGTGGTGACGGGCCGGTTGTACCGAAAGATGGCCAACTCTCCATCGACACAGACGCTGCGATCCACCAGGCTCTCGTGCTCCTGCCACGCCCCGTCGCCATCTTCGTCGTCGTAGGCCACGGCGAAGGCGGCGGCGTAGGTCCAGTCGGGATCGCCGGTGAGCCAGGCCGCCGAGGGGGGCGGGTCGGACAGCGTCGCGGCGAAGGCGCCCGCGGCGTCCACCGGGCTGTCGAAGGCCGCGCCCACGCCGCGCTCCCCCAAGAAGAAGGCGTACCAGGCGCCGATGACCCCGTCGGCGTCGGGGTCGAGGTCGGGCAGGACGCCCGCGACCGGCAGCGAGGCCACGAACCCGGGCAGCGCGATGCCGAGGTCGTCGTCCCAGCCGAGCCGCGTCGGGTAGCCGGCGTCAGCGCGCCAGGTCAGCGGCTGGTCGGTGTTGAGCAAGCAGCGGCTGTCGCCGGCGTAGCGGCCGGCCAGGCCCGTATCGACGCGGCTCCAGCCCGCGGGCCACCCGAGGCGGTCGCTGGGGGACTCGAGCCAGACCAAAAGGTCCGACAGGGCCACCCCGCGGATGGCGGCCGCGCCATCGACGAAGGGCGCGGCGCCCTCGTGGGCGATCACGGCCACCACTGCGCCGCGCTCGCCGTCGCGCTCCAGCAGCGTGATGGTGGACTGCGGCGGGGTCGCGGGCAGCGCGAGCCGCCAGGTGCCGTCGCCGTCGACCGCGCTGGTCGAGACGGCCACGCCCAAGGTCGGGCCACCCGACGCCCCGAAGGCCACCGGCACCGCCGAGACGGCCACATCAGACGCGCCCGTGGCCCACGCGGGGCGGTCCACCCGGCCCGACAGCGAGACGGTCGGCGGCTGGATGCCGTCGCTCCCGTCGCTCCCGTCGCTCCCGTCGCTCCCGTCGCTCCCGTCGCTCCCGTCCGGCCCAGAGGGACGCCCGTCCCCAGACGGCGCGCCCGCGCAGGCCGCGAGCAGCGACAGGATGCACAGGGCGGCGCGTGCGGTCATGCCCGCACTGTAGCCGCGGGCCCGACAGCCCCGCTCAACCCTGGCGACCGAGGTTCTCGGCCAGGGTGCGCGCCACCGAACGCACGGCGTCGAGGTGCCAGGCGTGGAACCGATCCGGCGGATTCAACAGCTCGATCACCCCATGCACCGCGCCGTCCTCGTCGGAGAGGGAGACCACGAGGATGGCCTGGGTGCGGTAGCCGCTCTCGATGTCCACCTCGGACATGTGGCGCGGATCGGCGGGCGCGTTGTGCACGATGAGATCGGCCGCGCGCGCGTGGGCGAAGCCAGCGATGCCCCGATCGAAGGGCACCACGATGTCGCGCACGGCGGCCGCCGAGGGGCCGCGGGCCGCCAGGAAGCGCAGCCCGGTGTCGTTGAGGCTCGCGAACAGCACCGCGGCAGACTCGGCCGGCACGAACTGCAGCAGCACGTCGAGGGCCGCTCCGGCGGCCTCCTCCACCGACTCGGCCCCCGCGATGTCGAAGGTCGACTCGAAGAGGGACTCAGCCAAGCCCGCGGGAGCCTCGGTGTCGCCCGCCGACGGCGCCTGCACGAAGGCGAGGTCGTCATCGTTGAAGTGGTCTGGCATCGCCGCAGGGACGACCGTGTCGTCCCAGGGGCCCAGCGACGGGGGCGGCATGTCGAGGGACGGGGGCGGCGCGGCCCCATCGAACTCGCTCCGCTCATCCGACGCGGCGTCTGCGGTCGGCTCGTCGTCGAGCACCTCTGGCGCGCTGGACGCCCGATCGCGAACCGACGGCACGACCGAGCCCAGCTGCGGGTCGCGATCGACCGCGACGACGCCCTGCGGCGAGGCCGCCGGACGCGGGGCGGCGAGGCCCGCGCCCGCCTCGGCCGCGGCGAGCTCACGCACGAGCAGGGCCGTGTCTTCGCGCGGATCGTAGATCCGCACCACCCCGTCGGGCTGCACCTCACAGATGAGGCAGCTCAGCTCGAGCCCGGAGAGGCCGAGGCCTTCCATGGCCGACCCCACGGCCATCATCCAGTTCGGGGCGTCGACCTGCACGCTGTTTTCGGTCCCTCTGACCTCCCATCGGCTCATCTCGACCTCCCAGGCGTGGCGTCGCCGGTCGGGCAAGCTACCCTCCGC
>JBDQIL010000654.1:0-3641 GCA_040264415.1 Myxococcota bacterium | reverse complement strand
TGCGCCAGGACGGGCACGAGCGGCGGCTCGAGACGCGCCTCGGAGAGCTCGCGCCAG
This sequence comes from Myxococcota bacterium, assembly GCA_040264415.1. Classification (GTDB taxonomy): domain Bacteria; phylum Myxococcota_A; class UBA796; order UBA796; family UBA2385; genus M30B51. The sequence goes on along the minus strand of JBDQIL010000654.1, from coordinate 3,584 downwards.
AGCACGCGCCGCTCCTGGGTGCGCTGCGTCGCATGCTCGACTGGGACCCGGACCTCCGCCCGCCCGCATCGACGATTGAGCAGGAGCTCCAGGAGATCGCCGACGCCATGTCGGGAGCCAGCCTGCGCACCTGGGCGCGCCAGACGGTGCCCGCCGTGCTCGCCGCGCGTTCCCCGACGCCCGATCCCGCGGGCCTCCTGGGCCAGTCCTTCCCGATGGGGGCGGGCGGAGGTCCGGGTCCCAGTCGAGCATGCGACGCAGCGCACCCAGGAGCGGCGCGTGCTCTGGCGCGAGCTCTCCGAGGCGCGTCTCGAGCCGCCGCTCGTGCCCGTCCTGGCGCACCTTGGGCTGGCCGAAGGTCTCTCCCGCGGCCACCTGCCACAGGCTCAAGGCGAGGCCGTAGACGTCGGCCGCGGGCGACACCTCGCCCGTGACGATGTACTCGGGGGCCATGTAGTTGAGCGTGCCCAGCACGAGCTGGCCGGTGTGGCTCTCTCTCGCGTCGAAGCGGGCCCGCGCGACGCCGAAGTCGAGCAGCTTGACCCCGCCGCTGCTGGTCACCATCACGTTGGCTGGCTTCACGTCCCGGTGGATGACGTTGAGCGGCTCGCCGGTGGTCGGGTGTCGCGCGGAGTGCGCGCGGGCCAACGCTCCCGCCACCCCTGCGCCCAGCTCGGCCAGGACGCGGCCCGGCGGCGGGTTGCCCGACTCCACCAGTGAGTCCAGGTCTACGCCCTCGACGTACTCCATGATGACCGCGTCGCGGCCCTGCAGGTGCACCATGTCGAGCACTTTGAGGATCGAGTCGTCCTGCAGCAGGCCCAAGAGGCGCGCCTCGTCTCGGATCCTCGACAGGAACATCTGGCTGTCGGGGTGGTGCCGCTGCAGCACCTTGACCGCGACCTGCCGGCGAAAGCCCTGTCCAGAGCTCAGCTCTGCCAGGTAGACGGTGCCAAAGGCGCCGGCGCCGAGCGTGCGGGTGAACAGGAGGCTGCGCATGGCGCCGAGGATATCATGCTTGACGCGTAAAGAGCAGCCCTTGATGGCGCATCGTCTGACGCTCGGCAGGTCGCGCGGCGGTCACGCCTCGATGGGCGTCATCGAGACCGTGTGCGGTGTGAGGCCGAGCAGCAGCAGGGCTCGGTCGTAGCGCTCGTCGAGGGGCACGTCGAAGATGATGGCGGGGTCTACGTCGGCGTAGAGCCACGAGCCGGTCTCGATCTCATGGTCGAGCTGGCCCGCGCCCCAGCCCGCGTAGCCGAGGCACAAGAAGAAGGGCACCTGCGTCTTCACCAGGCTCTTGAGGCGCTCGGCCGACGGAGACACGGCGATGTCGCCCCGGAGGTTCCAGCCCTCTTGGTCGTCGGTCTCACCGCGCCAGATCACAAAGCCGGTGCCCGGACCCACGGGCCCGCCCCACCAGGTGACGCTGTCGGGCTCGGCTGGCTCGCCGAGGTCCATGCGCTCGGTCACAGCGCCGATGCTCACGGGCCCGTCGCGGTTGATGATCAGGCCAAAGGCTCCGCTCTCGTCGTGCTGGCAGACCAGGATGACGGAGCGGGCGAAGTTGGGATCGTCCAACTGGGGCGATGCGATGATGAGGCGACTGGACATGCGACCTCTCTACCCGGACGCTCCGTAGTCCCGGACCGGGGTGGTGGTGGGCGCCTTGCCCGCGGTGATGACCTCTTCGTCGATCAGCACGTCGCTGATGTTGTCCTGGCTGGGGATCTCGTACATGATGTCGAGCATCACGGTCTCGAGGATGGTCCGGAGGCCGCGGGCGCCGGTCTTGCGCTCGACCGCCTTTCGGGCGATGGCGCGCAGCGCCTCGTCGGTGAACTCGAGGTTGACCTTCTCGAACTTGAAGAGCTTCTGGTACTGACGCACCAGCGAGTTCTTGGGCTCTTGGAGGATCTGGACCAGATCGTCCTCGTCGAGCTCGTCCATCACCGCGATGACCGGCAGACGACCGATGAATTCGGGGATGAGGCCGAACTTCTCGAGGTCTTCGGGGGTGGCCCCCCGCAGCATGGTCTTCATGTCTTCGTTATTCTTGGGGATGTCGAGCTTCTTGTTGGAGTTCAGGAAGCCGACCGTCTTGCGGCCCAGCCGCTGCTCGATGATCTTCTTGAGCCCCTCGAAGCTGCCGCCGCAGATGAACAGGATGTTGGAGGTGTCGACCTGCAGGTACTCTTGGTTGGGCAGCCGCTTGTTGCCGCGCACCTGGATGTTGGCTTCGGTGCCCTCGATGATCTTGAGCAGGGCCTGCTGCACGCCCTCGCCCGACACGTCACGCGACACCGACGAGGTGAAGCTCTTCTTGGCGAGCTTGTCCACCTCGTCTACGTAGACGATGCCCTTGACGGTGCGTTCGAGGTTGTTGCCCGAGGCCTGGTAGAGGTTCAGGATGATGTTCTCGACGTCTTCGCCGACGTACCCAGCCTCGGTGAGCGTGGTCGCGTCTGCGATGACGAAGGGCACGTCGAGGAAGCGGGCGAGGGTCTGGGCCACCAGGGTCTTGCCGGTGCCGGTCGAGCCGATGAGCATCACGTTGCTCTTCTGGATCTCGACGTCGCCCGCGTTGGCCTTGTCGGCGTTGGCCTCGAGCCGCTTGTAGTGGTTGTAGACCGCCACTGAGATCTTCCGCTTCGCGTGCTCCTGACCCACGATGTACTGGTCGAGGAAGGCCTTGATGCGCGCCGGCGGCGGCACCTTTTGCTGGCCCCACGAGATGGGCTTGGGCTGGCTGTTCTCGCGGATGATGTCGAGACAGAGCTTGATGCACTCAGAGCAGATGTAGACGTTGGGGCCTGCAATGATCTTCTCCACTTCGCGCTGGGGCTTGTGGCAGAAGGAGCAGGCGAGGCCCGACGGGTTCGAGTACTTGGGCATGGTCTACCGGCGGCGGAGGTGGCGCGAGCGGGCGGGATGAGAGGATATCGGCCGGGGCTCGACAGCGTCAACGCGCGCCGGCCCTGCGGGCTGCCCGGCATCGGCCGGGGCTGAGGTGGGTGTAGCCGGCCTGTCGCAGACGAGGGCTGAAAAGCGCCCCCGACACCACGGTCCGACGCAGCCTGCCCTGGGCGGGCGGCGCGGGTCGAGGGCAGGAGATGGGCGAGGGGATGCCGGCACGAGCATCAAAGGGCTATCATCGGCCGCCCCGGTCACCAAGCCTCGCCATGACGAACTCCGACCCGTACGCCACCCTCGGCGTCGCCCGCGACGCGAGCACCGAGGACATCAAGAAGGCCTTCCGCAACCTTGCGCGGGAGTGCCACCCCGACGTGGCGGGAGACGATCCGGCTACCGCCGCCCGCTTCACCAAGGTGCGCGAGGCGTACGAGGTGCTGGTCGACCCAGAGCTCCGATCCAAGTACGACCGGCGGCAGGCCCGGCGCGCCGCCCGCGCGGCCCGGGGCGGCCGAGGCGGCTTCCGCATGCCCGGCGGGTTCTGGTCGAATGGCGGCTTCTCCTCTCGACAGGAGCCGCCCCGCCCCGGAGAGTCGCGTCGGCGGGCCCGCGCCCCAGCCAACAACCTCGACCTCGAAGACATCTTCGGCGACTTCGCCGGGGCGCCGAAG
>JBDQIL010000653.1:0-3645 GCA_040264415.1 Myxococcota bacterium | reverse complement strand
GGCCGGGGGCGGGGGACGGTGCTCATGGGGGCCTCGCGAGGGGCGTCGGGCACAGTTGTAGCGCGCGGGCCGCGCCGGTAGGGCAGGGCGCCGGCCGCTCGATCGCGGCCCCCCACTGGAGGCCTCGATGTCTGCTCCCGATGGCGCCCTGGCGGGCGTGCGCGTCCTCGACCTCTCGCGGCTGCTGCCCGGCCCGCTGTGCACCTGGTACCTGCAGGGGCTCGGGGCCCGCGTCACCAAGGTGGAGGAGCCGCGGACGGGCGACTACCTGCGCTACTTCGCGCCCTTCACGGAGGACGGGGACTCGACGTGGTTCGCTGCGATCAACGCCGGCAAGCGATCGGTCGCCCTCGACCTCCGCACCGGGCCGGGCCGGGCGGCGCTGCTCGCGCTCGTGGCACAGAGCGACGTCCTGGTGGAGGGCTTTCGGCCGGGGGTGATGGCGCGGCTCGGCCTGGATCCGGAGCACCTGCGCGAGCGCTTCCCCCGTCTGATCGTCGCGAGCATCTCGGGCTTCGGCCAAGACGGGCCGTGGCGGTCGCGGCCGGGTCACGATCTCGGCTACTGCGCCCTCGCTGGTGCCCTCAGCCTCGCGGCCCGAGCCGCCGACGGCGCCCCCCATGTGCCGGGTGTGCAGCTGGCCGACGTGGCGGGTGGCGCCTTGACCGCGGCCTTCGCGATCGCCGCCGCGCTCTTCCAGCGGGAGCGGACCGGCGCCGGACACTGGCTCGATCTGTCGATGACCGACGCCGTGCTGCCCTTCATGGCCACCGCCCTGGCCGACGCGGCGCAGGGGGAGGGGGCCGCGCCGGGTGACGGGCTGCTCACTGGCGGCTCGCCCCTCTACGCCATCTACGCCTGTCGAGACGACCGCCTGCTGGCCTTCGCGCCCATCGAGCCGCAGTTCCAGGCGGAGGCCCGCGCGGTGCTCGCCGACGTGGTCGGCGCCCCGGTCGACCTGGAGCGCGAGGCGCTGCAGGCGGCGTTCCGGCGGCTGCCACGCGACGCCTGGGTCGAGCGCCTCGGCCAGGCCTGCGTCGAGCCGGTGCTCGAGCTGGCCGAGGTGCTCGCCCACCCGCTCCACCGCGCGCGGGGCACCATCCGCGGCGAGGGCGCCCGGGCCCGCGTGGCCCCACCACTCGCCGGTCCCCGCGACTTCGTGTTGCGGCCACCGCCTGGGCTGGGGGAGCACACCGCCTCGGCGCTGGCCGAGGTGGGCTACGATGCCTCCGCCCTCACCGCGGATCCCACATGACCCCGCTGTTCGTCGCCATCGAGAGCTTCCCCACCTTGACGCTGGTGGATTGGGGATGGGTGGCGCTGGCCTCGGCCGTCATCTTCGCGCTGCTCGGCCCGCGCTTGTGGCGCGACATTCAAGGCCGCACCGGCAAAGACTGAGGTCTCCTTCGGGGCGGGGTGGGGGAGAGCGCCCGAACGACGTGTGGGGAATCGCACAGGTGTCGCGGCGCCGGTGGGGGTCCGCGTCCCATGCCAGAGCTTCGACCTACACGTTCTCGCCGGCTGCGACCTGGCACAGCCCATGCAGTGAACCCGCACGCACCGCGGAGCACGCATGTCGAAGCAGGTCCTCATCCTCGGCGCCGGCACAGCCGGCACGACCCTCGCCAACCGCCTCGCCCGGGCGGCGCCCCGGGGCTGGAAGATCGCCATCGTCGACCGCGATGACGTCCACATCTACCAGCCCGGGCTGTTGTTCATCCCCTTCGGGATCTACCAGCCCAACGAGATCGTCCGTCCTCGGATGGACTTCCTCGACCCCTCGGTGGAGCGCGTGCTCGGCGAGGTGCACGAGATCGACCTCGACGGGCGCTCGGTCGCGCTCGCGGACGGCCGGGCGCTTCGCTGGGACCTGCTCGTGGTCGCGACCGGAGCGCGCCCTGCCTACGAGGCGCTGCCGGGGCTCACGGGCGTCGGCTGGCACACCACCCAGACCGACTTCTACAGCATCGACGGCGCGCTCGCCGCCCGCGACGCCCTCGGCCGCATGCGCGGCGGACGCCTCGTGGTGCACCTGCACGACCTGCCCATCACCTGCCCGGTCGCGCCGCTCGAGTTCGCCTTCCTCGCTGAGGCCGCGCTGTCGGCCCGGGGCCTGCGATCCGACGTCGAGATCACCTTCGTGACGCCGCTCGACGCGGCCTTCACCAAGCCGGTCGCCGCGCGGGTGCTCGGCGGCATGCTGGCCGCCCGCGGCATCGACGTGGTCACCGACTTCGGCGCAGAGCGGGTCGATGGCGCGCGCCGGCAGCTGATCTCCTACGACGGCCGCACGGTGGACTACGACCTGCTGGTCTCGACCCCGGTGCATCAGGGCGACGCCGCGGTGGGCCGCTCGGGGATGGGGGACGAGCTGGGCTTCTTGCCCATCGACCCGCGCACCCTCCAGTCGAAGCTGCACCCCGACGTCTTCGCGCTCGGCGACGGGACGAACGCGCCGACCAGCAAGGCGGGCAGCGTCGCGCACTTCCAGAGCGAAGTGCTGACCGACAATGTGCTCCGTCACATGGACGGCCGGGCCCTGCTCGCGGGCTTCGACGGCCACGCCCAGTGCTTCGTGGAGACGGGCCACGACAAGGCCCTGCTCATCGACTTCTCGTACGACGTCGAGCCGCTCCCGGGCCGCTACCCGCTTCCCGGCGTGGGCCCCTTCACGCTGCTCGAGGAGAGCCACGCAAACCACTGGGGCAAGCTGGGCTTCAAGTGGGTGTACTGGTCCCAGCTGCTGCGCGGCAAAGACCTGCCGGTGCCGCACGGCCTCGACCTCGCCGGCAAGTGGAGCGCCTGATGAGCCCGACCCCTCCTCCCGCAGCCAACCCGGCCCCCACCGCGCACCTCGAGCCGCAGGCGCTGGCCGCGCGCCTCGACCGCATCGAGGCCGAGCTCGCGGCGACGCGGGCCAGCCTGGACGAGCTGGTGGGCCACGCGCGCCGCCAGCAGGATCTGGTGGACGAGATGCGGCCGGTCGCCACGTCGATGATGCGGGTCGCCACCCGCCGCTTCGCCAGCCTCGAGGCCGACGGCGCCTTGGGCATGGGGCGCGCCGCCCTTCGGCTCGGTGAGCGGGTCCTGCACGGCTACACGGTCGATGACGTGGACGCCCTGGCCGACAGCGTGGTGGCGATCCTCGACACCGTACGCGCCGTCACGCAGCCCGAGATCCTGGCCCTCGTGCAAGAGGGCGCCGAGACGCTCGAGCAGGCCGAGCAGGCCGATCCCATCGGCGTGGTCGGGCTCGCGCGCGCCTCTGGCGACGTCAACGTGCAGAAGGGCCTGGGCATCCTGGTGGCCACCCTGCGCCATGTGGGGCGCGCCAGCCGGGTGCTGTCCAAGAAGGAGGCCCACCTGCGGCGTGGCCCCACCCCGCCGACCTCCGCCGGCTCACCCTCGATGGCCCGCGCCCCCGTCGCCCAGCCGCGGCCCGCCGGCCCGACCGCCATGCCCATGGCGGCTCCGGTGGCCGTGGCTCCCCCGGTCTTCCCGGAGCTGGGCGACCTGCGCTTCGACGCGGGGGGCTTCCTCGCCGACGCCGACCTGTGGACCGAGGCCTTCGCGGAGGCCGTCGCCGCCGATCTCGGCCTGGCCCTCGGCGACCGGCACTGGGTGGCGGTTCGAGCGGCCCGAGAG
>JBDQIL010000652.1:0-3649 GCA_040264415.1 Myxococcota bacterium | reverse complement strand
ATGATGGGCAGCGGCGGCAGCTCGGCCAGCAGGGGCATGTCGACGGTCACGACGTCGCCCTCGACCACCTGGAGGGGAGGCTGGTGGCGCACCCGCTCGGGCTCGACGCCCTGGATGCGCAGCTCGATGTGGCGGGCGTCGCGGGCCTGGGGGAGGTCGCCCCGCAGCTGCACCGCCGAGAGCGAGATGAGGTCGGCCGGCTCGCCCGACGTGGGCACGTCTTGCGCCTCGGCGCGGGACATGCGCACCGACGACATGCCCATGGCGCTCTCTTGGCGCAGGGTGTCGCCGGCCGGCGTGACCAGCGCGCGGGCCTCCATGCCGCCGAAGCTCGTGGTGAGCCAGTACGCCTCCTCGCCGCCGTCGAGCACCTCGACGCTGTCCACCACGATCTCCATCTCGCCGTCGGCCATCGTGAGCGGGTCGAAGTACGGCACCTGCAGGCGCTTGCCCACGGTGAGCTCTTGGGCGCGCAGCAGGGCCTCGAGGCTCTGGCTGACCTGGGGGGGGCGCTCGACGTCGAAGTCGAGCTTCGAGGTCTCGCCGCCCTGGGTGACCTCCATGACGATCCGGCGGTCGAGGACCTCCCCCCGCGCCGACAGACGCACGTCGCCCGACGCCATGAAGAAGTCGAAGCGGCGCAGGTTGGCTTCGGCGTCGGTGAGGGCCGCGCCGGCGGTGATGACCTCCTGCAGCTTGCCGAAGGTGGCCACGCGGAAGCTCGAGCGGGTCTCGTGGAGCGTGCCGCCGTCGCCGGTCGGGGTGGTGCGCGTCACCGTGAAGCCGACGTGCTGGTCTTGGAAGAAGACGCCGTACCAGCGCTCTTGTCCGGGGCCGACCGAGAGCACCGCGCCGTCGAGCGGGATCATCGTGCGCTCGTCTTGGCGCAGGAGCAGCCCGGCGGCGAGGCCGACGAACGCCACGAGGGCGGTCAGCTCCACGAGGGTCGGCAGGTCGAATCGGAGGCGCACGACAGATCCGGGGCGGCGCGCCTGCGTGGCGCCCGCTGAGCCTATCCAGTGCGACCCGCCCCTGCTGCGCCGCAGACGGCCCGGCGCCTTGCCCGCCGACCAGCGACCCGGTATGGCGCGACGGCGTCGATGAGATCGGACGATTCTCTGCGATCGAGCCGGGCCACGGCCCCCACCCCTGGAGCGCAGCGTGCAGATCACCTCGTGGGGCGCCACCGATGTCGGTCGAGCGCGCAAGGTCAACGAAGACGCCTACCTGCTGGCGCCCGATCTGGGGCTGGTGGCGGTGGCCGATGGCATGGGCGGCTTTCAGCGCGGCGACGTGGCCTCGCAGCTCGCGTGCAACGTGGTGCGGGAGCACCTCATCGCCCACCGGGCCACGCTCGACTCGTACCGGTCCAACCCCACCGACGGCGCGCGCACCGCCGTGCAAGAGCTGCTGGTGGACGCCCTCCAGCGGGCCTGCGACCAGGTCTACCGGGCCGCGGTGGCCATCACGGGCGAGGGGGGCCGCATGGGCACCACCTTCGACGCGGTGCTGGTGCTGGGCACCACCGCCTTCCTGGCGCATGTGGGCGACGGCCGCGTGTACCTGCAGCGCGGCCGAGAGGTCCACCAGATCACCGAAGACCACTCGCTGGTCCAAGAGCGCATCCGCGACGGCACCCTGTCGCCCGAGGACGCCCGAAAGGCGCGCTACAAGAACGTCATCACGCGGGCCCTGGGCGTCTTCCCGTCGGTTCGGATCGACACCCTGCACTTCGAGCTCGACGGGGGCGACCGGCTGCTGCTCTGCTCGGACGGGCTGCACCGCTATCTGGGGCTGCGTGAGCTGGGCGCGGTCATGGCGGGGCCCCTCGAAGACGACACCGTCACGGGCATGGTCGATTCGGCCAACGGGCGAGGCGGGCGCGACAACATCACAGCGGTGCTGTGCCTCGCGCAGCCCGAAGATGCCAACGAGCGGGTGCCGCCGACCGCCGAGCGGATGGCGACCCTCCGCAAGGTCGATCTCTTCCAGTACTGCACCTACCGCGAGCTCATGGCGGTCTGTGAGATCGCCTCGCAGCAGCAGGTGTCCGCCAACACGGTGCTCTTCTCCGAGGGCGACGCGGGGCGGGCCTGCTACGTCGTGGTGTCGGGCGCGGTGCGGGTGGAGAAGGCCGGCGCCTCCCTCGCGGTGCTGCGCCCCGGCGACTACTTCGGCGAGATGAGCCTGATCGACGATCCCCGCCGGTCGGCCGACGCCGTGGTGATCGAAGACGCGACGCTGCTGGTGCTCGGCCGTGATCGCTTCTTGCAGCTGCTCAAGCAGGACAGCGAGCTGGCCGGCAAGCTCATGTGGCAGTTGCTGCAGAAGCTCAGCCGCATCGTGCGCCTGACCAACGACCGACTGGTGGCCGAGACCCTGTCGCTCGACTCCATCGAGCTCGAGCTGCCCGACGACTGAGCGCCCGAGGGTCGGCCGCCTCTCTCGGAGCGGCGGGCGAGCCCCCGCGCGTGCCGGCCCTCCCGCGGCGGCGTCAGACGGTGAGGCTCACAAGCCGGCGCCGAAGCGGTCGCCCCGGAACTCGCCGAAGAGCGGCACCCCCGGCTTGCACTGGTCGTAGCTGAGCCAGACGAAGCGGGCGCGGCCCTTGATGTTGCGCAGCGGCACGTAGCCCCAGACGCGGCTGTCCGAGCTGTGGTCGCGGTTGTCGCCCATCACGAAGACCTTCCCGGGGGGGACCTCTTCGGGGCCGTAGTCGGCCATGCGCATCGGGTAGCTGTCGGTGGTGAGGATGGCGTGCTCGCGCCCCCCGAGGTCTTCTTTGAACTCGCGGGTGGGGCTGGGCCGGCAGTGCTCGTTGACGAAGCTGTGCTTGTCCACGTACTCGCGCTCTTGGGCGTCGCCGTTGATGTAGAGCTGGTTGTCTCGCACCTCGATGCGGTCGCCGGGCAGGCCCACCACGCGCTTGACGTAGTCGAGCGTGGCGAAGGGCGGCACCGGCAGGTCGAAGGTGTGCGACAAGAACGTGTTGTCGGTGCCGGGCTTCACGAAGACCACCACGTCGCCGCGGTCGGGGAGCGACAGGTCGCCCACCGGGATGCGGGTCAGCGGGATGCGCAGCCCGTACGAGAACTTCGTGACCAGGATGTGGTCGCCGATCTCGAGGCTGGGCACCATCGAGCCGGACGGGATGCGGAAGGGCTCGGCGAGCACCGACCGGATGAGCAGCACGGCCAGGAGCGCCGGGCCCCAGGTCTTGATGGTGTCCCAGATCCAGGCCGTGAAGTGACCGCCAGGCCCGGACGATGACGCCGGGCGAGGCGGCGGGGCGTCGGTGTCGATGGGGTCGCTCAACGCTGGCTCCTGACGCACGCTCGCCCCTTCGCGGGGCGCGGCCGGCGGGGCGTAACCCGCGGCGCGGGGGATTACCTTCCGGGGCTGGAGCGCCCATGGCCCATTCCCCCGCCCCTCCGCTCGACGCCGACCGGCTCGCCGTGGCGCTGGCGCGGCTCCCCACCCGCTCGGTCTCGGGGGACGAGCCCCAGCGGGCCGCGGTCGCGCTGGTCTTCGACCCGGCCCTGCGGCTGCTGTTCATCCGGCAAAAGCGCCGATACAACCGAAATGGTGTACAGCCGCTGAAAAAATAATATCCTGAATAGGAACCACATTGTTTCCCACGAGAAACGCT
>JBDQIL010000651.1:0-3652 GCA_040264415.1 Myxococcota bacterium | reverse complement strand
TTGCTTGCCCCGGCGCCCCCCGTGCCCTCCACTAGCCGCGCCGGCGGCCGCGTCCGAGGGGTATCACCTACAGGGCCGCGTCAGGGCGGGCGAGCGCCGCGACCCCGCAGGCGAGGCCGGTGAGCGGCGCGAGCGAGGCGCGCCCGTCGCCGCCCCGCTCGCGCAGGTGCAGCCCCAGCGCGACCACCACGGCGAGGCCCACAAGCGGCGTCTCCATGCCCGACAGCGCCCAGCGGGTGGGCACGCCCGTGGTCACGAGCAGCGCGAGCGTGAGCCCGGCGACCCGGCCGTCGATGCCGCGGAGCCACCGCGGAGCCGCAGCGATGAGCGCGAACGTGGCCACCAGGCAGGCCCCACCCACCACCTTGGCGCCGCGATCGAGGTCGATCCCGAGCGCCTCGAGGCCCACCAGCAGCGCCAGCCACAGCGGGCTCGTATACCCCTCCACCCGCTCGCCGGGGTTGAAGACGGGGCCATGGCCGTCGACCACGTTGACCGCGTAGCGGAACGGGATGTAGGCGTCGTCGAGGGTCCACGGCTGCAGGCGGACCTGGTGTGCGGCGAACAGCGCGACCGCCCCCGCGAAGACCAGCCACGGGACCCAGCCGAGGGGCTGCAGAGGACGCGGCGTTGGATCGAGCGCGTCCATACCGGACCAAGACGAGGGGCTCGCACCGATAACGCCCCACCCCAGCGATGACGGCTCCGGGGCTGGGGTAGAGTGCGCCCCCACCCCGAGGTGCCCATGCTCCGCTCGCTCTCGCTCTCGCTGATGATGGCCCTCCTCGGCTGTGGAGACAAAGACGACAGCGCAGCCAGCGCCACCGACGGCGGCGATGGCGCGGCAGACGGCGGCGATGGCGCGGAAGACGGCGCAGACGGCGCGGCAGACGGCGCAGACGGCGCGGCAGACGGCGCAGACGGCACCGACGGCACCGACGGCACCGACGGCGGCGTGCCGGCCTTCACGCTGACCATCCCCGCGCTCACCTCGTCCGACGGCCACCCCAACGCCGCCGAGTGCGACTGGCAGCTGCCGGCCGCCTTCGAGTGCGCCAACCCCAGCCCCGCCGTGGCCTGGTCGGGCGCCCCAGGTGAGACGGTCGCCTACGTGCTCATCTTCGACGACCCCGACGCTGGCGACTACGACCACTGGGCGGTGGTGAACATCCCGGCCGACGCCACGGGCTTGATCGAGGGGGCGTCGGGCGACGGCGTGTCCCCCACCCTGCCAGATGGCGCCTACGAGCTCGACAACGGCTTCGGCTGGACCGGCTACCTGGGCTCGTGCCCCCCCGCGCCCCACACCTATCGTTGGCGCATGTGGGCCCTCGCGGCCCCGCTCGCCGAGGGCCTGACCACCTTCGACGAGGTCGAGGCGGCGGCCGCGTCCTCCGCCATCGGCCTCGCAGAGGCGTGCCACGTCTACGGCCCGCGCTCCGACGGCTGACCCCGCCGCGCGGGCCGATTAGGAGGGGCTGGATGACGATCACCCCCGCCGAGCTCGACCACGCCGCCGACCTGCTCCGCCAGGGCGAGCTGGTCGCGTTCCCCACCGAGACCGTCTACGGCCTGGGGGCGGCCGCCGACCAGCCGCTGGCCGTGCGCCGGATCTTCGCGGCCAAGGGCCGGCCGGTCGACCACCCGGTCATCGTCCACCTGCCCGACGCGAGCCACCTCGAGCGGTGGGCCCACCTCGACGGCACGCCCGCGCGGGCGCTGGCCGCGGCCTTCTGGCCCGGGCCCCTCACCTTGGTCCTGCGGCGCACCGATCGCGTACTGGACGAGGTCACCGGGGGGCGCCCCACGGTGGGCCTGCGGGTGCCCCACCACCCGGTCGCCCACGCCTTGCTGCAGGCGGTCGGGGGCGGCGTCGCGGCCCCGTCGGCCAACCGCTTCGGGCGGGTGAGCCCCACCACCGCCGCCCACGTTCGCGCCGAGTTCGGCGACGCGGTTCACGTGCTCGACGGCGGTCCCTGTGTGGTGGGGGTCGAGTCCACCATCGTCGACCTGTCCGGGGACGCGCCCGCCCTGCTGCGGCCCGGGGGCGTGCCCACCGAGGCCCTCGAGGCGCTGCTTGGGCCGCTGCCCATCGGCACCACCGTCGCGCCCGGCACGCTGCCCGGCCACTACGCACCGCACACGGCGCTGCGGCTGTCTGCCCACCCCGCCGCCGACGCCGCGCGCCTGCGCGCCCAAGGCCGCACCGTGGCCACGCTGCCGGCCGGCGACCCCGCCCCGCACGCCCGGCGGCTGTACGCGGAGCTGCGCCGACTCGACGCGCTGGGGGTCGACGTGTTGGTGGCGGAGCTCGCCCCCGAGGCGGGCCTGGGGCGCGCCATCAACGACCGCCTGCGCCGCGCCGCCTACCCCCATGGGGGCGAGCCCTCCGGCGACTGATGGGGGCCGCAGAGGGGGCCGTCGGCCAGCAGACCCTGGAGAGCTTTCCCACAGGTCGCCCAAGTTATCCATAGGGTCGCGCGCGACGGGCGGATCCGCGAAAACCTCTTTCAGCGCTAAATTCTTCAAGCTGTCGCGGCAGATATCCGCGCAGTCATCCACAGGACGACCACCGTGACGGGGGGGTGACGATCCCCACCCAGCGCCGATCCACGGCGCTCGGTGGGGGGACGGCTGCCCACAGGGGGGCGGCTGCCCACAGGGCGAGGTCGCGACCCACGGGGGGGGCTCAGTGGGTGACGAGCACCGGCACGGGGCACTCGCGCAGCACGCGCTCGGTCACCGACCCGAGCAGCGCGCGCCGAACGCCGGTGCGCCCGTGGGTGCCCATCACGACCAGGTCGTGGTCGCCGTCGGCCACCTGCAGCAGCACCTCTTCGGGCGGGAAGCCGTCGCGCACCACGGCGCGGCTCGCGATCTCGCCCGGGACGGCCTCGGACAGCAGGCGGTCGATGCGCTCCCGCTGTTGGGCGGCGACCTCTTGGCCCAGCTGGGCGTAGAGGGCCCCAGAGGGCCCGGACATGCCCAGCTCGGTCGCGTAGAAGTGCGGCACCACGCCCACGTGCAGCAGGGTGACGTTGCCACCCGACATGCGCGCGAGCTCGACCGCGCGGGCCACCGCGCGCTCGGAGGTCTCGGAGAAGTCGACAGGGACGAGGATGCGCTGCATGGGGGCGGTCATGGGAAGCTCCGTGGGGTTGAGAGAGAGATCAGTGACAGGCCGGCGCGGCGGCGGCATCGTCGAGCGAGGTCACCGCGGCGGGGGCCACGCCGCGCATGCCCAGGGCGCCGAGGCCGAAGACCAGCACGGCGGCGGCGAGGGCGCGGCGGCCCCAGGGGCTCCGGGCGGTCAGGCGACGCAGGCCCACCGCAGCGACCGCCAGGGCGGGCACGGTGCCCAAGCCGAAGGTCACCATCGACGCGGCGCCGATCCAGGGGTCGCCGGCCGCGAGGGGGAAGGCCAGCGCAGCGTAGACCAGCCCGCACGGGAGCAGGCCGTTGAGCGCGCCGAAGGCGAAGCGCGAGGGCAGGTCGACTCGCCCCGCGACCCGCCCCGCCAGCGGAGCCAGCCAGGAGGGGGCGGCCCCCACGCCGGGCGCCAGACCCGCGAGGCGCGCCGCGAAGTAGACGAGGAAGGCGGCCGCGAGGGCGGTGCCAACCCAGCCCGGGCCGGGCAGCGCGCCGCCAAAGG
>JBDQIL010000650.1:0-3660 GCA_040264415.1 Myxococcota bacterium | reverse complement strand
GCTCGAGGAGGCCCGTGCCGCGCTCGCGAGCATCGAGGCCGGCTACCGCGCCGGCCAGATCGACCTGCCCAGCACCGTGCTGCTCCAGGCCCAGGTGCTGGACGGCGAGGCCGCCACCCTCGCGCTGCTTGGCGGCGTCGCCCGCGCGCGCTTGGACCTGCTGCTGGCCACCGACGACGACCGGCTCCTCTCCTCCCCCTCCGACTCCCGGAGCGCACCATGACGACCCTTCTCCTGTTCCTGTCCGCGCTCCTCCTGTCCGGCTGCGCCCTGGGCGACGCCCCGCGCCACGACGACCATGACGACCAAGACGACCGTGGAGAGACGAAGGAAGACCACGGCGTCGTCGAGCTGAGCCCGGAGGCGGTCGCGTCGGCGCGCATCACCGTGGCACCGGCGTCCGAGGGGCGCCTCTCCCCCACGCTCACGCTCCCTGGCCGGATCGCCCTCGACCCCCGCAAGGAGGCGCTGGTCAGCGCCTGGATGGCCGGCCAGGTGGACGCCATCTCGGTCCGACCGGGAGACGACGTGCGCCGCGGCGGCTTGCTGGGGACTGTCCAGTCCCCGGAGCTGGGCGAGGCCATCGCCGCCTACCGCGCGGCCCGCGCCCGCGACGACGCTGGGGACGCCCGCTTGGAGCGCCTGCAGCGCCTCGAGGCCCAAGGCGTCTCTTCTCGATCCCAGGTGCTCGAGGCCGAGGCGACCCACTCCGAGGCCGAGGGCGCCTTGGAGGCCGCTGAGGAGCGCCTGCGGATCCTCGGCGTGGACCCCTCCATCGGCGACCCCCATGAAGGCGAGCACTACGTCAGCCACGTCCCCTTGACCAGCCCCATCGCCGGCAAGGTGCTCCGCGCCCATGCGGCGGTCGGCCGCAACGTCTCGCCAGGCGAGACCCTCTTCCACGTCGGGGACCTGTCGCGCGTCTGGCTGCTGGTGGACGTCTACGAGCGCGACCTCGGGCAGGTTCGCCAGGACCAACCCGTGTCCTTCACCGTAGCGGCGTGGCCTGGAGAGACCTTCCGGGGGACCGTCGAGCAGGTGGGCGACTGGGTGGAGCCGGAGGCCCGCACCATCGAGGTGCGGGTGGTGGTCGACAATCCGGACGGGCGATTGAAGCCGAATATGTTCGCCTCCGCCACGTTGTCGGTCGAGGCCCAAGGGGCGGCGTCGGGGGTGGTCCTCCCGGCCGGCGCCATCACAGAGGTGGAGGGTCAGACGGCCGTCTTCGTCCAGATGGGCGATGGGCGCTTCGAGGTCCGGCCCGTCACCATCCTCGAACGAAGCGCCTCCGAAGCGCTGGTCACCGCCGGCCTCGCGGCGGGGGACCTGGTGGTCACCGACGGCGCGTTCGCCTTGAAGAGCGAGCTCGAGAAGAGCGAACTGGGGGACGGCCATGCGCACTGAAGACCAAGACCTGCTGTCGGGCGGTGGACCCGGAATCCTCGACAAGACCCTCGCTGCGGTGCTCCGCAACAAGGCGTTGGTGCTCATCGGTGTCGTGCTGTGGGTGATCCTCGGCGGGCGGGCCGCCACCGAGCTGTCCATCGACGCGGTGCCGGACGTCACCAATGTTCAGGTCCAGATCCTCACGGACTCCCCAGGCTTGTCGCCGCTCGAGGTCGAGCGCTTCGTCACCTGGCCGGTCGAGACGGCGATGTCCGGACTCCCCGAGACCCAGGAGGTTCGGTCGCTGTCGCGGTTCGGCCTCTCGGTCGTGACGGTCGTCTTCGAGGACGGCACGGACCTGTGGTGGGCCCGCCAGCTCGTCTCCGAGCGCCTCGCCGATGCGAGAGACAGCATCCCGGCGGGCTACGGCGAGCCCGAGATGGGGCCGCCTTCGACGGGCCTGGGCGAGATCTTCCAGTTCGAGGTGCGCCCAGAGCCCGGCTACGAAGGCAAGATCAGCCTGATGGACCTGCGGGACACCCTGGAGTGGCAGGTCGCGCCGCGCCTGCGGTCGGTGCCCGGAGTCGTCGAGATCAACGCCTTCGGCGGTGAGCTTCGCACCTACCAGGTGGAGCTCGACCCGGAGCGTCTGGTCGCCCACGACCTGCTGTTGTCCGACGTGTTCGGGGCGCTGTCCACCAACAACCTCACCGTCGGAGGTGGGTACATCGAGCGCGGCCGCGAGCAGATGCTGGTCCGGGGCACGGCGCTGTTCGAAGGGCTCGAGGACATCGCCGCGGTGTCTGTGGCGACCACGCCCGACGGCACGCCCATCACCATCGGCGCGCTGGGTGAGGTGCGGTTCGTCCCGCTCATCCGCCAGGGTGCGGTGACCCGCGACGGGCGCGGAGAGGCCGTCATTGGCATCGCCATGATGGGCTTCGGCGAGAACGCCCGCGTGGTCGCCGAAGACCTGGCAGAGGCCGTCCGGGAGCTGCGACCCAGCCTCCCCGAGGGCGTGTCGATCGACGTCTTCTACGACCGCACCGACCTCGTCGACCGCACCATCGCGACCGTCCAGCGGAACCTCTTGGAGGGAGGGTTGCTGGTCATCGCGGTGCTCTTCCTCCTGCTGGGCAACATCCGCGGGGGCATCGTGGTGGCCATCGCCATCCCCCTGTCCATGCTGTTCGCGTTCATGGGAATGGTCGCCTCCGGGCTGTCGGGCAACCTCATGAGCCTCGGGGCCATCGACTTCGGCATCATCGTGGATGGCTCGGTGGTGATGGTCGAGAACGTAGTGCGGGTGGTCGGCAGGCGGCGACGAGATGGGGAGGATGTCGATGATGCGACCATCCTGGGCGCGACCCGCGAGGTCGCGCGACCCGTCGTCCTGGCCGTCGGCATCATCATCCTCGTCTACCTGCCCCTGCTCGCGCTCACGGGCATCGAGGGAAAGATGTTCGGGCCGATGGCGCTCACCGTCGTCTTCGCGCTGGTGGGCTCGCTGGTCATCGCGATGACACTGGTTCCGGTCCTCGCCTCGCTCTTCCTCAAAGACGCCCGTGAGAAGGAGACCTGGGCCATGCGTGCGGCACACCGCCTCTACGACCCATTGGTGGCGAGGGCTCTGCGGCATCCACACGGGATCGGCGTGGCGGCCGTCGTGGCGTTCGCGGGCAGCCTGGCGCTGGCTCCGCTGCTGGGCGCCGAGTTCGTGCCCAAGCTCGACGAGGGCAGCATCGCGCTGCAGATCATCCGCCCCCCGTCGGTGTCGCTCGAAGAGTCGATCGCCCAGGCCACGGCGGTCGAGCGCGTGCTGCTCGCGGAGTTCCCCGACGAGGCCCAGACGGTCATCAGCCGGACCGGCCGGGCTGAGATCGCGACGGACCCCATGGGCGTGGACTTCTCGGACGTCTACGTGATGCTCGAGCCCGAGGAGGCGTGGACGCGGGCCGAGTCCCAGGCCGAGCTCGTCGCCCAGATGCAGGAGGTGCTGGAGTCGTCCGTCCCGGGCGTCAACTTCGCCTTCTCCCAGCCCATCGAGCTGCGCGTCAACGAGCTCATCGAGGGCGTCCGCTCCGATGTGGCGCTCTTCTTGTACGGCGAGGATCTGTCACAGCTCGAGGAGGTGGGCGACGGGCTGGTGCAGACCCTGTCCTCCATCGACGGCGCGCAGGATGTGAAGGTCGAGAAGCTGGCCGGGCTGCCGATGCTCGACGTGAAGGTGGACCGACAGGCCATCTCGCGGCTGGGCATCGACGCGCGGGACGT
>JBDQIL010000649.1:0-3660 GCA_040264415.1 Myxococcota bacterium | reverse complement strand
GGCCCGCCTGGTGCAGCGGCGTGGTCATCGGCCCCGACACCATCGCCACCGCCTACCACTGCGTCGCCACCGGCCTGCGCACGCAGGTGCGAACGCGCGATGGCCAAGAGGCGGTGGGCCGCATGGTGGCCGCCCGCCCCCGCGAAGACCTCGCGCTGGTGCACGTCGCGGGGCTCGAGGGGCTGCAGCCCCTCTCGGTGCACCCCGACCGGCCGCGCCGGGGGGTCCGCGTCTACGGCCTCGGCCACCCCTTCGGCCCCGCGGCCGAGCAGTCCGAGGCCCTCGAGGGCACGCTGCTGTGGTCGGTCACCGAGGGCATCGTGAGCGCCGCCGGGCCTCGACTCATCCAGACCGACGCTGCCTTGAACCCGGGCAACTCTGGCGGTCCCGTGGTCGACCTCAGCGGCCGGATCGTGGGCATCACGTCCCGCAAGCTCGACGCCGACAACGTCGCCTTCTTGGCGTCGGCCGAGGTGCTCCGCGCCCTGCTCGACGAGCGACCCAAGCCGTTTCCGCTCGGCGGGACCGTGGGCTTCGGCCTGTCCTACCTGGGCGGCTCGACCCTGCTGGCGGGCGACTTCGACGGCCGAGAGGCCGACGTCGGCCAGGCCCTCGAGCTCACCGCGAGCGTGGTGCTGCGCGAGCGGCTGCGCCTGTCGGGGGGGATCGGCATCAGCGGCGGCAGCCGGCTGTCCGCCGCGGTCGACGGCCGGGCCTACGCGCCCGCCGCAGAGGTGACCGCTGCCCTACGGCAGCGATTCGGACGGGGCACCTGGAGCACCACGCTCGATGTGGGCGGGGGCGCCATGACCATCTGGGGCTACACCGCCACCTTCGACGCCGAGACCGGCACCTTCCTCATCCCGCCGGCCACCCCCATCTCCGGGCCCACGGCGAGCGCCCGCCTGGGGATGGCCGGGGTGGGGCTGCGGGGGGTCGCGCTGTTCGACCAGCCGGGCGATCCCACCTGGCTGGTGGGCATCGACCTCGAGGTCCCGGGCGTCATCAAGACCTTCTAAGGAGCCCGTCATCGCCCGGCGGCCCCGCGGCGGCGGCCCCCCCTACGGCTGCACCTCCGCCGCCGCCGAGATCACGACCTCGCCGTCGAGCACCGGGCGCAAATCGTCGTCGCCCAGCCCGTGCACCCGCGCGAACGCGAGCACGTAGGCGTTGGTGATGTCCCAGCCCTCTTCGGCGCCGATGAGCCCCTCGAACGACTCGAGCACCTCGGAGTAGTCGGTGAAGGTCTGGTGGCCGCCACCCGAGACCACCACGTGCCGGCTCTCGCCGCGGCCCATCGCCGCCCAGTACCGCTCGGGGTTGTCGCCCACCCGGGGATCGAGGTCGCCCGACAGCACCAGGACCGGGGCCGACAGCGAGGAGAGGCCGTCGGTCGAGAAGAGGTCGGCGTCGCCGGGCGCCATGGGGATCCAGGCGTCCACCCGGTCGTCGGAGAAGCCCGCCTGCAGCCGCGCGCCCAGCGCCTCGGTGTAGGTGGAGCAGAACGACGCGGGCCCGGTGCCGTCGGCGCAGGCCGGGCCGAGCCCGTCGATGTCGTAGGCGCCCCCCGCGAGGCCGAAGAGGGTGTAGCCGCCGAAGCTGTGGCCCACCGCGACGACCGCCTCGAGGTCGGCCGTGGCCAGCGGTCCGTCGTCGGTCTCGGCCACGAAGTCGAGCACCGCCGAGACATCGAGGGGGCGCTGCACGTAGATCTCGGTCTCGCGATCCGGGCCGTCGAAGAAGGTGTTGTCGGTGTGGTCGGGGGCGACGACCAGCCAGCCGTGGCTGGCGAGGTGGGCCATCAGGCGCCCGGAGGCCTCAGCGAAGGCCTGGTGGCCATGGGAGAAGACGACCACGGGGTAGCGGCCGTCCCGCAGCGGCGCGTCGAGCACGGCGTCGGCCGACACGAGCAGGTCGCGGTACCGAAGCTCGGCGCCCGCCGTGGGCTCGGGGGAGGGGTACCAGACCGCGAGGTGCAAGTCGCGCTGCCCTCCCCGCACCGAGTCTTCGTAGGACATCGCGAGCGCGGCGTACCCGGCGCCGTACGGGCCCGGCGCGGGCAGATCGGTGGCGGGATCGGCGTAGGTCGGCCCGACCTCTTCAGCCGCAGGCCCCCCGCCCGAATCGGCGGGGTCGGCGGCACAAGCCAGAGACAGGACCGCGAGCGACGACGACAGGCAGCAGCAGCGCATGGACACTCCATCGAGGTCTGCAGCATAGCCCCAGGCGCTCCGCGACTCGGCGTCGCCGGTTACCAGACGGCCCATGCAACGAACACCGGTCTTCGGCGGCAATTGGAAGATGAACCCGTCCGATGCGCGCGCGGCGCATGGGCTCGCCGCGGGCGTCCGTCGGCGCCTCGGCTCGTGGCATCGGGCCGACGTCGCCCTGTTCGTGCCCGGGCCGTACCTGCCCACCGCCCACGACGCCCTGCGCGAGTCGCGGGTGGGGCTGGGCGCGCAAGATCTCTTCCCGGCCGACAGCGGCGCCTACACCGGCGGCATGAGCCCGCCCATGCTCGGGTCGGTCGGGGTGACCTGGGCTTTGGTGGGCCACTCGGAGCGCCGCCGCGTGTTCGGCGAAGACGACGCCCTGGTCGGGGCCAAGCTGCGGGCCTCGCTCGCCGCGGGCCTGCACACGGTGCTGTGCGTGGGCGAGACCCAGGCCGAGCGAGACGCCGGCGCCACCCTGCACGTGCTCGCGCGGCAGCTCTCGGTGGCGCTGCACGGGGTCTCCGACCTGAGCCGGGTGGTGCTCGCCTACGAGCCGGTGTGGGCCATCGGCACCGGACAGGTGGCCACCCCCGAGCTCGCCCAGCAGACCCACGCCGCCATTCGCGCCGTGATCGCCGACGGCCACGGCGAGGCCCCCGCGGCAGCCGTCCGCATCCAGTACGGCGGCAGCGTCAAGCCCGGCAACGCCGCGTCGTTGCTGGCACAGCCCGACATCGACGGGGCCCTCGTGGGCGGCGCCAGCCTCGACCCCGACGCCTTCGCGGCCATCGTGCGGAGCGCGCAGCCATGAGCGACCTCGAGTCGCTGGTCTTGTTTCGGGGGGTGCCGCGATCGGCCCTCACCGAGCTGTCCGAGCAAGGCACCCGCGTCCACTTCAAGCACGGCGCGGTGGTCTTCAAGCAGGGCGCGCTGGCCGACCACGCGCTGCTCGTGCTCGACGGCCGCCTCAAGGCCTGGGCCGAAGAGGGCACCCGCAGCCAGCCCGTGAGCGACGTCTACCCGGGGGAGCTGGTGGGCGAGGCCGCGCTGTTCGGGCGGCAGGCGATCCGCACGGTGACCCTCAAGGCCTGGGCGCCCACCGAGACGTTGCGTCTGACCGCCGCCGATCTCGACGCGCTGTCCGGGTCTCCCGCCGTGGCCGCGCTGCAGCGCCACATGCTGCAGACCCTCGCCCGCCGGCTGCGCACCACCAACCACGCGGCCCGCCGCCTCTGGTCCAAGCGCCCGTCCATCGAGGTTCGAACCAACGAGATCACGCCGGTCCCCATCAAGGGCGAGGGCCCGTCTGGCCAGATCGACCCGGTGGCCGCCGACGGATCGCCGGCGACCGATGGGGTCGGCCTGTGGGCGCGGGTCGGTCAGCTGCTGGGGCGCCTCGCATGAACTACGCCCGCCTCGCCCGCGACCTCGCCCAAGCGCAGGGGCT
>JBDQIL010000648.1:0-3663 GCA_040264415.1 Myxococcota bacterium | reverse complement strand
CGGCGGCGCTCCGGGAGGTGGTCTCGGCGCTGCTCGATCCCGAGCCGCGCCAACGGTACGACCGGGCCGCCGACGCCCGCCGGGTGCTCGCCCACGCCGCCGCCGAGCTCGACCCCGACGCCGCAGTGACGGGCATCCCCGACGAGGTCCTGTTGGCCCGGTCCACGACCTTCCCCGAGTGGATGCTGGCCGAGGGGCGCGAGACGTTGTCGGTGCGCCGCGCCGTCCCGCTGGGCCCCGAGCGGCCGCCGACCTGGCATCGGGTGCTCCCCGATCCCCCCCCCCGCGGTCGGCTCCGAGCACCTCAGCCAAGAGCAGACCGACCGCGTAGAGGTCGGTCCACGGCCCCAGCTCCTGGGCGCGCCCCAGCAGCTGCTCGGGGGCCATCCCCCGCGGCGTGCCCGAGATGCCCCGGTGGTCCATGGCCAGCTCACTCAGCGCCCCCGCCGCGCCGAGATCGGCGACCCAGGTGTCCGGGGCGTCGGCCGACCCGTGGAGCAGCACGTTCTCGGGCTTGAGGTCTTGGTGCACCAGGCCTCGCGCGTGGAGCTCGGCGAGGGCGGCGAGCACCTGATCGAGCACGGCCAGCGCCACCCGCATCGGCGGCTCTCGCCGCAGCAGGTCGCTCAGGCTTCCCTGGTTGGCGTAGGCCAGCGCCACGAACGGCCGCCCGTCGGCCAGCCGCCCGTGATCGAGCACCGGCACGATGTGGGGGTGCCGCATCGACGCCGAGATGGCCACCTCGCGCGCAAACCGCGCCCGAAAACGGGCGTGAATGGCCAGGTTCGGGTGGACGATCTTGAGGGCGACCGCCGCGCCCAGCGTGTGGTCGTGGGCCTTCCAGACCGTCCCGGTGGCACCCTCGCCCACCACGCCGAGGGCGGCGTAGCGAGGCGGGAGCCGGGGGGGTGTCGTCACGCAGCGAGTCTACCGCTTGGGCGACCTCGCCGGGCGCGGGGCCGGCCCGGGCTTAGACCGAGAGCGTCACCGGGCCACCCAGCTTCTCGCTGAACAGGCGCTCGAGGACCGCCTGCATCGCCTCGCCGGAGTCGCGCTCGCGCCAGAGGCCCCCGGTCTGCACGAAGTGCCACGCGGTCAGGTTTGCGGACAGCCAGAGCTCATGGGTGGGGGTCTGCTGCGAGAGCACGAAGACCGCGCCGCTCCCCGCACCGCCGATCGGCTCGAAGGTGACGTGCAGGTTGCCGGGCGTGAGCCGGATGTCGAGATCGTCCACGGCGTCGAAGTCGAGGGCGTCGACCTGATCGACCAGAGAGTCGAGCACCGCCACGACCGCGGCGCGGAACTCGGTGTCGGTGGAGAAGTCGCTCGTTGCAGGCATCCGGATCCTCGGTGGGCAGCGCGCCTACAGCCGAGCCCGGAGGACGGTCTCCAGGCGGTGCAGCGCGTCGTCGATGTCGCTCATCCCTACCGCACCCACGCTCATCCGGAACCAGCCATCGTCCGCCGGCTGGTTGAAAGCTTGGAAGGGCACCACCGCCACGCCGGCCTCTTCGAGGAGCAGGTTGCGGATCGACTCGTTGTCGGGGAGCCCCTTTCGACCCACCGCGTTCACCCGGAAGCTCAGGTAGATCGCACCCTGCGGCGAGATGGCGTCGACCGGGAGCCCTGCGGTCTTCATCTGCTGGATGCCATCGTAGAGGCGCCCGAGGCGCGCAGCGACGGCGGCCCGCATGTCGGTCATGTAGGCCTCGACCTGGTCGGGCTGGCGCAGGAACCACGCGGTCGCGACCTGCTCTGGGCGCGGCGCCCACGAGCCGATGTGGCCGACCAGCGACTTCATGCGGGACTTCAGGTAGGGCGGCAACACCCCCCAACCCAACCGCAAGCCGGTGGCGGCGAAGCACTTCGAGATGGCGTCGACCTGCACCACATAGGGAGCACACTCGGGCACGAGCGCCACGGGGTTGTGGTGGGTCGTGCCCTCGTTGGTGAGCATCCAGTAGACCTGATCATAGAGCAGCATGCAGGGGCGCTCCCGCCCCGCGTTCTCCTCGACCAGGGCGGTAGCGAAGCCGCGGAGCACTTCTTCGGAGATGGCGGTGCCGGTCGGGTTGAGCGGCGAGTTGAGGACGACGAGGCGGGCGCCTCGGACCGCCTCGCGGGCCTGCTCGACGGTCGGGAAGAAGTTCGACTCGGGCGACGTCTGAACGAACTGGTGGTCGGACTGGAAGAGGTGCGCGTAGTAGCCGACGTTCCACATGGGCACGAAGCTGACGGTGCGGTCGCCGGGCTCGACGAAGAGCTTCCAGGTGGCGTAGATCGGCGGTCGAGCGCCGCTGCCAACACAGACCGCCTCGGGCCCGTAGTCGAGCCCCAGCTCGCGCGCGTAGAGATCGGAGATGGCCTCACGCAGCTCGGGGATCCCATCCGACGGCGGATAGTTGGTCTCTCCGTCGGCGATGGCGCGCTGGACGGCCTGCGCGAGCGCCTCTGGGATCGCGAACTGGTCGGGCTTGAAGTCGCCCACCGTGAAGTTGGCGATCTCCCGACCGCCGCTCTGCAGGGCGCGCACCTGACCGGCGATGCCCAGGATCATCGACCCCTTCATCTCGGCGGCGACCGGAGTGAGGGCCGCGCGCGCGGCGGCGTCGGTGTCGCGGGGCAGGTAGCTGCGGATGTCGATGGTCATGGCGCCCTCGTGGAAGGTGCCGACCGTAACCCGGCGGGCCGGGCCAGCCCCCCGGGCGCGCGCCGCCCTCCACCCGCGAGACACACGACGACCGGCGGCAGGCCGATGCCCACCGCCGGTCGTGGCGAGTTCGAGGACCGGTCGGTCAGCGGATCGCAGGCCCGAGGTGCCGGATGGCCACGATCTGCACGTCGCTGGTCTGGGCGAGGAGCGCCGCCTGAGCTGCCGCGGCGGCCTGGGCGATGTCGGTCGCCACGATGAAGTACTCATCGTCGTTGCCAGCGACCTTCACGCCGTAGGCCTGAGCGCCCGTGTCGGCGACGGCGACCGGAGCAGCGGCCGGGGGGGCGACTGGCGCGGCGGCCGGAGCTGCGACGGGAGCGGCCGGAGTCGGCGCGGGTGCGGCAGCCGACGTTGGCGCGGCCGTGGCGTTCCGCCACTCGGCGGCGATGCCGTGACGGCGGCGGTAGGCGCGAACGTTCTCTGACGTGACGCCGGCCATCGCGGCGACCTCTGCGTCGGGCACCTTGCCGAGCAGGTCGTTGAATGGGTCGAGCTTCGACCGGCGACGGCGGGGCTTGCGCGAGGACGCCGGGGCCGGGGCCGCCGCGCGGGTGGCGAGTTGGATGCCATGCCGGCGGCGGAACATGCGGACCGCCTCGGGGGTGACGCCGGCGAGCGAGGCAATCTCGCGGTCGGGGATCTTGCCGACCTTGTCGCGGAAGGGGGAGATCTTGGAGCGTCGCAGGGGAGCCTCCGTGCGGGTGGCGGGAGCGGGAGCGGCGGCGGGAGGCGCACGATCGACGACCTTCTCAGCAGCCTTGACGACCTCCTTGAGGGGCGCACCGGCTTCGACCTTCTCCAGCACTTCTTCGGCGCCCTTGCGGGCCTCGTCGTGACCGAACTTGTACCCCTGGTAGGCGGGGATGTTGTACTTGCGCCGGTAGCGCCCCACGATGGAGGGGCTGGTGCCGGCGAGCTCGGCGACCGTTGCGTCAGGAACGGTGCCGAGG
>JBDQIL010000647.1:0-3666 GCA_040264415.1 Myxococcota bacterium | reverse complement strand
GCGCCCCCGCCCCCGCCCGCTCCCGTGTCGACCGCCGCGGAGGCGAGTGACCCCCCTCTCGCCGATCCGGCAACTCTCTACGAGACCTGCCGGGGTCGGGTCGAGGGGCCCGAGCAGGACGGCGAGTGTGAAGATGACGACGACTGCGCCACCGCCGGCTGCTCTGGCGAGGTGTGCGCGACTACCGAGGCCGTCGCTGGCCTGATGACCACCTGCGAGGTGCGGCCCTGCTTCGCCGCGCTCGACAGCTGCGGGTGTGTGGAGGGCCGCTGCAGCTGGTCGCTCAAGGAAGGACCCGTGAGCCCCCTGCCGGGTGGCGGGCAGCCGGTCTCGCTGCCTCAGTAGGGGAGGACGATGCGGATCACCGGCGGCAGCCTTCGAGGTCGCGACGTGACGGTCGAGGGGGGGCCCGCGGTCCGGCCCACCTCGTCGCGGGTCCGGGAGGCGTTGTTCTCGATGGTCGGGCAAGACCTCAGCGGTCGCAGCGCGCTTGACGCCTTCGGCGGATCGGGGCTGCTCGCCTTCGAAGCCGCCAGCCGAGGGGCCTCGCCGATCACGATCGGTGAGCGGGACCGCCGCACGGCAGGCGCGATCCGTCGCGCCGCGGAGCGTCTCTCGGTCGAGGTGGAGCTTCACCCGGGTGACGCCTCTCGGCTGATGGGTTCGGGCCGGGTGTGGGACCTCGTGATGCTCGATCCCCCCTATCGAGACGCCCCCGAGCCTTGGCTGCGCCGGGCGGCAGCCTGCTGCGGGTGGATGCTCGCCATCGAATACCGAGCGGGCGTCAGCCTCCCTCCCCAGGTGGGCGGCCTCGAGCAGGTTCGGGCGCGGCGCTATGGCGACACCGCGCTGGCGCTATACCGGGCGGGGGCGGCGGCCAGTCTCGATGAAGACGACGTAGTCGCGTAGGATCTGGGCGTGGTCGAAGACGATGGGCAGCCCGTCGATGCGGGCGGGGCGGTCATCGAGCACCCGGCGGAGCTCCGAGAGGGGCAGCACCAGGGCCGCGGCGGCGTCATCTGCTGCGACGGGCTGGCCCGCTGCACGGCCGGTGAAGACGACCGAGAGCGTGTGCTGCCGCGGGTCGCGTGCGGGGTCGGAGTAGACGTAGAGGAGCTCGTCGAGCTGTGCCTCGAGGCCGATCTCCTCCATGGCCTCGCGTCGCGCCGCCGCCTCCACGGGCTCGCCCTCGTCGACGAAGCCACCAGGCAGCGCCCACCCGTGCGGCGGATTGCGGCGGCGAATCAGCACGATCCCGCCTGAGACCCGCAGGATGACGTCGACGGTCGGCTTTGGGTTGCGGAATTCCACGCGGCCTCCTCTGGTCGCCGCCCGGCACGGGCGAGGGGGAGGGTTAGGTAGCGCATGGGGCCGCCGCGCGGGCGGTCCGGTTCGCGGGAGCCCGGGACATGACCGAACGATGCGTGGTGATCGCGGCCGGCCCCGACGGTCTGCTGGCTGCAGCGTGCCTGGCCGCCGCGGGGCGCGCGGTGCTGGTGCTCCAGGCCGGCCCCGGAGACGCCGGCCTCCCCGTGGGCCTGTTCGCGGTGGCCCCAGAGCGGTTCGCCGTGGCGCCGGAGCTGGCGGCGCTGGCGGGTCGGGTCGTGGGGGCCCTCGAGCCCTGCCCGGCCCCCAACCGGGCGCTGGCCGTCGACGATCGGTGGGTCGGCTTGCCCTTGGCTCCGTCGGACGTTCCGGGCCTCCTCCCCCCGTCTGCCCGTGGGGCTGGGGGGGGTGTGTGGCTGCGCAGCCGGCTGCGCAACGGCCTCGCCGAGGTCGTGGGTGGCGGCCAGGAGGAGCGATCGCACCGCGACTGGGTGGTGCGCCGCATGGGGGCGCCGGCGTGGCGATCTCTCTACGCGCCCTACGCGCTCGCTCGGTGGGGCGCAGACTCCGAGTCGCTGTCCAGCGTCTTGGCTCGCCGGGCCCACGCGCTGCCCGCTCCCGCGCTCGGGGTCCGGGTGCGGGGCGGGGCGCGCTCCGGCTGGGACGCCGCCGCGGCCCTGGTGCGGGCCGCCGGGGGGGAGATCAAGAGCGACGCGCAGGTGGAGCGCTTGGAGGTCTCCGGTGGCCGCGTCTGCCGAGCGCACCTCGCCGATGGCGCCTCGGTCGAGCTGCCCGGCGCGGTGTGGGTGGCTGCGCCCCCCGCGACGGTGGCCCGGTGGTTGGGCGACGCGCTGCCTGCTGCGGCCGCGGTCGAGTCGGGGCGGCTCCCCGCAGCCGACGCCGTGCGGGTCTGCTTCCCGGGGGCCGCGTTGCCCTCATCACGGGGCCGCCCGCTCGACGAGCTCCACCTCATTGGTGCCGACCCGGCTGTCTGGCGGGTGACCGCTCACCCGGGCGATGGGCTGACGGCCCACCTCACGGTCGCGTTGGGGGCGGTACCCCCAAACACCGACGGGCTCGCCGCCGCCGTCGCCGATCGCCTCGCGTCTTTGGGCGCGGTCGGCCTCGATCCCACCGCCGCGACCACCGCTGCGCTGCCAGCCTGGGAGCCTGTGTGGCTGCGCAGCGCCCACGCTCGGCTGCGCACGGTGCTGGTGGCCTGGGAGGCGCTCGGCGTGGTCGGTGTGGGGCGCGGGGGAGCCTTCGCGCCGCTTGATGTGGGGGCCGTCATCGCACAGGCCCAACACGTGCAGCAGCCCGGCGGACCAGCGCTGCTCGAGGCTCAGCGCTCGCTCGTCCAGGCGCCGGCGCGGCTCGACGATCTGGCAGCTCGAATCACCACCTTCGTCGAGCGCTGATCGCCGTCATGGCCCGCTGTGCGCCCCCTCCGTGGAGACGCCTCAGTACTTGGCCGAGAGGTTGTTGCACCACTCGACCTCGAACTCGCCGCTGAGCTCGCCGTCTTCGAAGCCCAGGGCGAAGGTGCCCGTCGCCACGCCCTCGTCTTCGAGGCTGTCGATGATCAGGGTGCCCTCCCGTGCCTTGTAGACCGTCAGCGCGTCGCCCTCGACCGTGAGCACCCGGGCGTCGACCGGCGCGTCGCCCTCGAGGCTCGCGTTGGTCTCCACCACATCGGTGGCCTCGAAGGTGAAGAGCAGCGTGATCATGTCGAAGTCGGTCGGGGCCGTGCCGCCGTTCTCGTAGGTGGGGCCACGATTCACCCACGCGACGTCCTCGCAGTCCCCCTCGGTGTTGGTGAACATCAGGTACGGGCCGCCCCAGTAGAAGGTCGTGGCGTTGACCTTGACGCCCCCGACCTCGCCCGTGATGTCTGCGAAGGTGTCGGCTCCGCAGCCGGGGAGCAGGGCGCCGACGGCGGCGATGAAGAGGGCAGGCAGGGCGCGCGACATGGGGTCCTCCAGAGGCGCGCAGCTTACTGCCCCAGGCGCCGACTGGCACGTGCGCGATAGGCTGCGACGCGAAGGCAGGAGCGAGATCATGGAGACAGCGGCGAGTCGTGGGCGCGTTCGACTGGACCGCTCCAGCGCCTGGGCCGAGGTCATCCTCGACCACCCCGCGCGCCGCAACGCGATGACGCCCGGGATGGTGGAGGACCTCGCGCAGGTGGTCGCGGCGCTCGAGGCGCGCCCGCCGCCGGCGATGCTGTGGTGGGGGGAGGGCGGGCGAAGCTTCTGCGCCGGCAGCGATCTGCGCCGCGTGCGTGCCGGCCTCGACACTCGCGGCGAGGCGTTGCGGTTGTGTGGGCGCATGCGGGAGCTG
>JBDQIL010000646.1:0-3667 GCA_040264415.1 Myxococcota bacterium | reverse complement strand
CCCCGGGTGGGCGCCATCACCTTCACGCCGGCGGCCCCGACCGCGTCGGAGTCGGTGCGGGTCCAGGTCGAGACCGAGGACCCCGACAAGGACCGCCTCGACGTCGACTACCTGTGGATCATCAACGGAGAGCGGCAGCTCACGCGAACCCGCGACAACCTGCCGTTCCTCGACTTCAAGAAGGGCGACACCCTGTCGGTGGAGGTGAGCGTGTCGGACGGCACCACCACGGTGCAGCGCAACAGCCCCGACATCACCGTGGCCAACAGCCCGCCGGTGTTCACCACCGACCCCCGACGGCTGCGGTCGCTGGATGGCGCGGTCATCGAGGCGGACGACCCGGACGGTGACGCGCTCACCTACACGCTCAAGGGCGCGCCAGACGGCATGACCATCGACCCCAAGAGCGGCGCGCTGTCCTACGCGGGCACCAAGGACGAGCCAGGAGGTGCCTACTCCATCCGGGTGATCGCCAACGACGGCGACCAGGGGCGGGCAGAGTGGTCGTTCAAGGTGGACATATCGCCAGGCAGCGCGGCGGCTGCGGCGGCCGCGGCTGGCGGCTGACGCTCAGATGCGCAGCGCTTCGATGGCGGCCTGAAGCCGCGTGAGCGCGACGTCGAAGGGGCCGTCGCCGGCGAGCACGAGGTCGGCGCGGTCGCGCGACGGCTCGACGAAGCGCTCGTGGGCTGGTCGAACCATCGCGAGGTATCGGTCGCGCACCGACTCGGGGGTGCGGCCCCGCCGCGCGAGGTCACGGACGAAGCGGCGGGCCAGGCGCACATCTGCGGGGGCGTCGACGAAGACCCGCAGGTCGGCGCGGTCGGCGAGTGGGCCGTGGTGCAGCGTGAGGATGCCTTCGACGAGGACGATGGGACGGGGTGCGACCACCTCTGGCGCAGGCGCGCGCCGGTGGCGGGCGAACTCGTAGACCGGGAGCCGCGCGGGCCGACCCGCGAGCAGGGCGTCGAGGTTCTCCACCAGCAGGCCCGTCTCGAGGGAGTCGGGGTGGTCGAAGTCGGCCGTGTCGGGATCGGGGTGATCGATGTAGTAGCGGTCGTGCTCGAGCAGCAGGAGCCGATCGCCCAGCGACTCGGCCAGCGCGCGGGCCAAGGTGGACTTTCCGCTGGCGGTGCCGCCCGCCATCACGATCAGGCGCGGTCTGGTCATGGCAGCTCCTCACCTCGAACGCGGATCTCACCGCGGATCCGCGCGCCCGACGCCATCTCGACCAGCCCAGCGTCGAGCTTGCCGTCGATCACCGCGGTGGCCTCGAGGCGCAGGTGCTCTCGGACCCGCACCCGACCCTGGATTCGGCCGGAGACGATGGCTCGGGCCACGTCGACCTCGCCGTCGATGACGCCGTCGGGGCCCAGCTCAAGCACGTCTTCGGTGTAGACGCGCCCGGTGAAGTGGCCGTCGATGCGAACCCGCCCCTCGAAGGCCAGGTCGCCCTCGTAGTGGGCGCCCGGGCCCATGACCGCGTTCAGCGGAAGCTCTGGGTCGTCGGGGGTCGAGCGAGTGGCCATGACCGCCCCCCTATCACCTCGGGCCGGCCGCGGGCTCGGTCAGGCAGCGGCGGCCAGGCGGTCGCGTTCGCGGGAGAGCTGTCGGTCCATCACGCGGAAGAAGGCGGGCGGAAGCAGTGAGAGCAGCACCATGCCGGGGTAGCCGGTGGGCAGCTGCGGGGCGTCCTCGTGGTGTCGGAGCACCGGGAAGGGCCGCGCCGGGAAGGCGTGGTGATCGCTGTGGCGGGTGAGGTCGAAGAGCAGCAGGCGACCCAGAGGCAGATCGCTGTTCCACGAGTGGTGGGGCTGCACCCGCTCGTAGCGCCCGTCGGGTCGGGCCTCGCGCTGAAGCCCGTAGTGCTCGATGTAGTTGACCGTCTCGAGCAGGAGCACGCCGACCAGCGAGGCGCCCACCCAGCACGCGGTGGCCAGGGGCCCAAAGGCGACCAGGGCGATGGCGACCGCGCCCATCTGGAGGACGGTGGCGCGGGTCATCTCGTTGTCGATGCGCAGCCGGGGGTGGGCGAACCGCCGCAGGCGCCGGTCTTCGAGGGCCCACGCGCTGCGCCAGGAGCCGACCACGCTGCGCAGCCAGAAGGCGTAGACGGTCTGGCCCCGCCGAGCGGTCGCGGGGTCGTCGGGTGTGGCCACGCGGGCGTGGTGGCCGCGGTTGTGCTCGATGGTGAAGTGCATGTAGAGCGTGGTGAGCAGCAGGACGCGCGCGGCCGTGCGGTGTCGTCGGGTGGGTCGGTGGCCCAGCTCGTGGGCGACGTTGATGCCGTAGGCGCCGCAGCCCATGCCGGCCGCGAGGACGGCGCCGGGGAGCGCCCAACCGGTGAGCGAGCCCGCTGCGATCTGGCTCATCAGGGACAGCACGATGCCCACCTGCAGTGGGACGACCGCGAAGAGGAGGAGCTCGGGGGCGACGCTCTCGCGCCGGTGTCGCTCCCCCTCTGGCGAGGGGTTCCGGCCGTCGCCGCGCGACCACAGCTCGAGCGCCGGCACCAGACCGAAGAGCATGGCCGGGACCAGCCACGGCGCCGGCCCGCCGACGAAGAGAGCGACCAGCGCCAGCAGCCCAGGGATCAGCGCGAGTCCATAGGCGGCGAAGGGCATGGGGGTCTCCGGTGGCTTTGATATCGAACGTTCGTTATTGTTACCGGTGTGGCGGCCACTGTCAACCACTGCCGCCGGCTGTGTGAGACGCGACGACGGGTCGCCCCCACCTGGGAGGCGACCCGTCGAGGTGGGCGGCTGTCGCGGGTCTCAGCGGCGCCCGCCGCCCCGCTTTCCGGGCCGCTTTCCGCCCTTCGGTCCGCCCCCGGTGCCACCGGCGTCAGCGCCGGGCTTGGGCGGCCAGGTGCCGCCGAAGGTCTCGACCACCATCTTGAGGTCGCTGTTGAGCCCCTTGACCACGTTCTTCGACCGCTTGGGCAGTGAGGTGGTGACCTTGATGTTGCTCTTCAGCGTCTTGACCGCCTTGATCTGGGCGGGGATCTTGGTGGGGTCGAAGGTGGAGAACTCCTCCTTCAACTTGTCGGGCATCTGCTGCGACTTCTTCGCCAGCGAGGCGGCCGCCGCGGGCACGTCCTTGAGGTCTTTGAGCGCGGTGACGTAGCTCTCCACCGCGAGGTTCACCGCGTCGAGGCCCTGCGCGACGTCGGTGGGCAGCATGCCCTTGGGGGTGAGCTGGGGGGTTCCGCCGGTCACCGAGAGCCGCAGGTTGTCTTTGCCCTTCTTGCGGAGCTCTTTGAGCGCGGCCTCGAGGCTGGCCGTCTTCTCGAGGCCGACCGCGGTCGCGATGGAGGCGCGGCCGGTGCGGCGAGCCTTCTGCGCGCGGTCGAGCCGACGGTCGATGGTGTTGGCGTCGCCGAAGAAGTCGTCCAGCGACTTCAGGCCGGTCTTCTGGATGTTCCCGACCCCCTTCTTCTTCTTCTTGCTCTTCTTCTTCTTCTTCTTCTTCTTGCCCTTCTTCTTCGACTGCTTCTGCGTCTCGGCCTGATCGGCCGCGGGGCCAGCCGAGGCGCTGGACACGGGCGCGAAGGCGCCGAGGGAGATCCCCAGGACGACAGCCAGGGCGCGGATCAGTCGGGATGGTGCGGGCACGGAGATCTCCAGGTTCGATATGGCGGGAGGTCGGTATCCCGCGGTCCGTTGGG
>JBDQIL010000645.1:0-3668 GCA_040264415.1 Myxococcota bacterium | reverse complement strand
TCCCTCCTGTTGCCCCTCCTCGCGCTCGGAGCGTGCAACTTCAAAGAGCCCGACGAGGAGGCCCCCACCGAAGCGGAAGGGGCCGACGGCGCGGATGGAGCGGATGGAGCAGATGGCACCGACGGCACCGAGACCGCGATCACGCCCCAGGAGGGGATGTGGGTGGCCGGCCCGGGCGCCATCGAGTCCGACCCCTGCGACGCCTTTGGGGGCCAACCCACGGCGCTCTTCGGCCCGGCCAGCGCCCCCGACACGGGCGAGCCGGGCGACCCCCAGCACCCCACGCTCACCCTGATCGACGCGACCACCTTCCGCTTCGCGCTGGCCGTCGACATTGGGCTCTCGCCGCACACCTGCACCCTCGACCCGGCCACGGGCGCGTTCACCTGCGGGGCGATCTCCCAGACCTTCGACATCACCGACGATGTGGCCTACTCCGTCGAAATGGAGCTCTCTGGTACCTTCTCGAGCGACACGGCGGCCTCCCTGGGGGCCAGCTATGGGTTGGCCTGCGAGCGCGGCGACTGCTCCGAGTACCTGGAGTTTGACCTGCCGTGCACCGTCGTCGAGAGCCACCCCATCACCGCCGCCGACCGCTGCCCCAGCCTCTGGGCTATCGCAGCGGCAGCGCGCGCAGCTCGCGGGCCAGGTCCCGCAGGGCGCCCGCGCTGGCGTCGCCGGCCCGCCACACCAGCCGAAACGCGTCGGCGCGCAGGGGGGCCTCGGGCAGCAAGCGCTCGAGGCGGCCCGCGTCGAGGTCGGGCTGCACGAAGTAGCGGGGCAGCACCGCGACGCCGACGCCCGCGAGGGCCTGGTGCCGGATGGCCGCGATGGTGCCCAGCGATCGCACGCGCCCCCATGCCCAGGGGGCGCCGCTGTCGTCGGCGTCGAGCAGGTAGCGAAACAACGGCATCGCGGGGGAGGCGTCGAGCAGCGTGAAGGACGGCGCCTGGTCGGGGCCCTCGAGCCGGGGCGCGGCGCTCGGACAGCCCACCAGCACGTAGTCTTCGGCGTGCAGAGGGGCATAGGCCAGCCCCTCTTCGGCCAGCCGCCCCGACGTCACCACGGCCTGCACCGCGCCCGCCCGCAGCCGCTGCACCAGATCCGCGTGCTGGCCGAAGTACAGGTTCAAGGTTCGCTCGGGGTGGGCGACCGCGAGCGGCGCGAGGGCCGGCACCAGCCAACTCAAGCCCAGCTCGTAGCGGGTGCCCAGGGTGAGGTCGTAGGGGGCCTGCCGGTCGACCTCGTCCACCGCGATCACGCAGCGCTCCACCCGCTCGAGGACCGCCTGGGCCTCGGGCTGCAGGCGGCGCCCGGCGGGGGTGAGGGGCAGGCCCCGCCCGGCCCGGTCGAAGAGGGCAGCGCCCAGCAGATCCTCCAGCCGCGAGATGCGCTCGCTGAAGGCGGCGGGAGACAGGCCCACGTCGCTGGCGGCAGCGCGGAAGGTGTCGCGGTCGGCGGCGGCCAGGAAGCACCGGAGCGAGTCGAGGTCGGGCAAAGCGGCGGGTGGGATAGGCATGCCGCGCAGTGTAGGCCGAGCGCACGCCGAGCGACCCCGCGGCGGCACGGGCGGTCGACCCGCGCTTGCCGGCGCTTCCGCGCATCGAGTAGGCTCGCTGCCGCCCCACGGATATAACCAATGCGCCCGTCCCCCCTGCTCTTCAGCCTCCTCCTGACCCTCTCCGCCTGCACTGGAAAGGGCACCGACAGCGGCCCGGCTGGCAGCGCCGACGGCGCCGACGGCGGAACGACCGATGGGACCGACGGGACCGCAGACGGCGCAGACGGGACCGCAGACGGCGCAGACGGGACGGCGGACGGCACCGACGGCACCGGCGGCGGAACGCTCGCCGATCTGGGCCCGATGGCCATCTGGCTCGACGCCAGCGCGCTGACCGGGCTGGCCGACGGCGATCCGGTGCCGACGATCCCCGACCAGTCTGGCGCCGGCAACGACGTCGGCCAGACCGAGTCGACGGCGCAGCCCACCTACCAGGCCGCCGGCGTGGGCGGGCAGCCCTCGGTGTCCTTCGACGGCGACGGCATGGCGACGGCCGCCGACTTCGGGCTCATCGGTGACGCCGCGTTCACCGCCATCACCGTCGCGGTCTTCCCGAGCGTCGCCGGCGGCTACCCGCTGGCCTGGCTCTGGGGAGACTGCGGGGTGTCGGCCGGCTGCGCCTCCCTCGAGGGCAAGGGCGACACCCTGGTGCTGGCGACCGGCTGGTTCATGGACGCCGAGCCCGCCGCGGGCTCGTTCGACGCCCACTGGGCCCAGCCCACGGTGCTCACGATCTCCAAGCCCGCGGGTCCGCTGAGCGGCACGCGCATCTTCTTCGACGGCGTCGAGCAGACCGTCGGCGGGGTCGAGACCGTGCCCGCGTTCACCGCCGCGCCCTTCCAGGTCGGCAGCTGGAACCTCTCTCAGCCCATGACCTTCGACCTGGGCGAGCTCATCGTCTATGAGGGCGCGCTCGCCGACGAGGACCGCAGCGCCGCCGAGTGCAGCCTGGCCGCAAAGTACGGCATCGCCGTGACCCCGACGGTGGCCTGCGAGTAGCGTGGGCCCCCGGAGCGATCAGCCCCCCCGCCGAAGCCGCCGCCACGCCACCGCCGTGGCCAGGGTGGCCAGCGCGCTGGCGCCGGCCGCCACGCCGTAGAGCGCTTGGGTGCCGTGGTCGTCTACGACCGCGCTGGCCACGCCGGCCCCGAGCAGCGGGCCCACGCCGTAGCAGGCCATGATGATCACCGCCTGGGCGCTGGCGCGGATCTCCCGGGGCGCCACCTGGCGGAACAGCTCCACCACGCCGATCCAGAACACCGCGTAGACCACGCCGTGCAGCAGCTGCAGCGCCGTGAGCCACACCGGGTCGGTCAGCCAGGCCGTCAGCGCCCAGCGAACGGCCCCGGTGCCCAGCCCGAGCAGCACCAGCTGCGCCGGGTCGCGGGCGTTCAGCAGCCGCACGCCCTGGGCCATCACGCCGATCTCGATGACCAGCCCGCAGGCCAGGGCCGCGCCGGTCCACACGCTCGAGAGCCCCAGGTGCTCCATGTGCACGGCGTACCAGGCGTCGTAGGCGTTGAGCCCGAGCCCGTGCAGCGCCAGCGCGCCGATCAGCAGCGGCATGCCGGGGCGCTGGCCCAGGGTGCGCAGGGCCGGCCGCAGCCGCACCGGCTCGACCGCCCCCGAGCGCGGCAACAGCAAGGTGATGAGGAAGCCCAGGCCCCAGACCACCGCGCCGAGGGCCAGCGGCGCGGGCGCCCAGGCCACCTGATCGGCCAACACGGCCCCGGTCCCGGCGCACACCAGGAAGGCCACCGACCCCCACAGGCGGATGCGCCCATAGCGAGACGTGGGCTGCCCAGCGTCTTCGAGGCTGCGCACGGTGAGCGCGTCGAGGATGGGCCCCATCGGCGCGCGCATGGCAGCGAAGAGCACCATGCAGACGGCCAAGCCCCACGCGGGCAGCAGGCCCGTGGCCATCGCGGTGACCGCGAGCACGGTGCCCAGGCTCGCCCCCTGCAAGATGCGGGTGCCCATGCGATAGCGATCGGCCAGCAGCGCCCAGCCGGGGGTGACCAGCAGCCGCGTGGCGGGCATGAGCGCCCAGATCCCGCCGATGGCGAGCGCCGAGTACCCCAGACGGTCCATCACCAAGCCGAAGTAG
>JBDQIL010000644.1:0-3673 GCA_040264415.1 Myxococcota bacterium | reverse complement strand
TTTTCTGACAATACGGACAGTCGGGGCTGGGTGGGGGTGGTGCAGTCCCCGCCCGGATGGGCCGTCGCGCCACATCCTCATCCTCCGCCCGCCCGGGCGGGGGCTCCTCGGCGGGGCGTGGCGCAACCCAAACCCTGGAGGATGAGATGGAGATCGCAGTCGCACGTGGAGATGGAATCGGGCCCGAGATCATGGACGCCGTCTTGAAGGTGTTCGACGCCGAAGGGGTGCCCCTGCGCTACCGCTTCGTCGAGATGGGGTCCGCGGTGTACGAGGCCGGTCGCTCGTCGGGCATGACCGACGACGCCCGCGCCGCGGTCGAAGAGCTGGGCGTGCTGTTCAAGGGTCCGCTGGCCACGCCCAAGGGCGGCGGCGCCAAGTCGGTGAACGTGACGGCCCGCAAGCTGTGGAGCACCTTCGCCAACAAGCGCGTCTTCAAGTCGCTGCCGGGGGTCGACACCCTCTGGTCGCGGGCCGGGGTGCCGGTCGACCTGACGATGGTGCGGGAGAACATCGAGGACACCTACGGCGCCATCGAACACATGCAGACCCACGACGTGGCGCAGTGTCGGCGCTTCACCACGCGGCCCGGCAGCCTGCAGGTGCATCGGACGGCCTTCGAGATGGCGCGCCGCAAGGGAGCTCGACGGGTGACCTGCGGCCACAAGGCCAACATCATGAAGCTGACCGACGGCCTCTTCCTCGAGACCTTCTATGAGGTGGCGAAGGACTACCCCGAGCTGCAGGCCGACGACGTCATCGTCGATGCGCTCGCCATGCAGCTGGCCAGCCGGCCGCAGGACTTCGACGTGGTGGTGCTGCCCAACCTGCAGGGCGACATCCTCAGCGATCTGTGCGCCGCCCTGGTGGGCGGCCTCGGCTACGCGCCCGCGGCCAACATCGGCGAGCACATCTGCGTGTTCGAGGCGGTCCACGGCACCGCGCCCGACATCGCCGGGCAGGGCCTCGCCAACCCCACGGCCCTGCTGCTGAGCGGCTGCATGATGCTGCGGCACATGGGCCTGTTCCAGAGCGCCGCCCGCATCGAGGCGGCGGTGGGCCCCGCGCTCACCGAGCTGGGTCGGCCCCGAGACCTGGGCGTGCCCGCGCCGCGGCCGTCCACCACCGACTACGCCGACGCCTTCATCGCGCACCTGCCGCCGGCCGCCGACTTCGCGCCCCTCTCCAACGACCTCGGCGACCAGCTCGACGTGCCGCAGCGGCCCACCGAGCAGCGCATGATGGCCACCCCCAAGCGCGCCAGTGAGAGCTGCGAGGGCATCGACCTCTTCGTCGAGTCCACCGAGCCGGCTGGGGTCGTGGGGGACCGCATCCGACCCCTGCTGCCGAGCGATCTCGCCATCACGATGATCAGCAACCGGGGCACGCAGGTGTGGCCGCGGCCGTCGGGCTTCACCGAGTGCATCAACCACTACCGGGTGCGGATCGAGCGCACCCCCGACGCGGAGGCCCTGTCCGGCGCGCGGGTGCTGGCGCTGGCCGCGCAGGTCGATCCGGTGGTGCGGGTGTGCTCGCTGGAGATGCTGCTCCGGATCGGAGAGCGGCGCGGCTTCTCGCTGGCTCAGGGCCAGTGAGCTCGGCCGGCCGGCCCGCGCGCCTCGCGTCGCTCGACGCCTTGGAGTCCGAGGCGATCGGGATCCTGCGAGACGTCGCGGCGGAGCGGGACCGGCCGGTCATGCTCTTCAGTGGAGGAAAAGACTCCCTCGTGATGTTGCACCTGGCTCGAAAGGCCTTCTGGCCCGGGCCGGTGCCCTTCCCCCTGCTGCACGTCGACACCGGACACAACTTCCCCGAGTTGCGGGCCTTCCGCGACCGCCTCGTCGCCTCGCTGGGCCTCGACCTGCGGGTCGCGCGGGTGCAGGAGTGGATCGACGATGGCCGCCTCGAGCCGCCGCCCGACGGCTCTCGCAACCGCCTGCAGATCCCCGTCCTGCTACACGCCTTGGAGGCGGGTGGCTTCGACGCGGCCTTCGGCGGCGCCCGCCGGGACGAAGAGCGTGCCCGCGCCAAAGAGCGCGTGGTGAGCCTGCGCGACCGGTTTGGTCAGTGGGATCCCCGGGCCCAGCGCCCGGAGCCGTGGGCGGCCTGAAACACGCGGGTGCACCGGGGCGAGCACCTGCGGGTCTTCCCGCTGTCCAACTTCACCGAGCTCGACATCTGGACCTACATCGCCCGCGAGGGCATCGGGCTGCCGGGCCTGTACCGCGCCCACGCCCGCGAGGTGGTCGATCGCGACGGCCTGCTGCTCGCGGTCGGCCCGGTCAACCCGCTCCGGCCGGGGGAGGGCTCCGAGGTGGCGTCGGTGCGGTTTCGAACCCTGGGCGACCAGCCGCTCACCGGCGGCATGCGCTCCGAGGCCACCACGGTGCTCCAGGTCATCGCCGAGAACCTCACCTCGGCCCTGAGCGAGCGCGGGGTGGGCCGAGGCGACGACCGGCTGTCGTCCTTCGCCATGGAGGACCGCAAGAAGGAGGGGTACTTCTGAGCGCGCGCCGGCGGTCGGCGATGCAACGCTGCAGTGCGGGGTTGCGTGAACGCGGAGGCGCGCCCTGCTGTCGCCTCGGTACAGTGCTCGCGTCGTCGCCCTCGGCCCCGAAGCCCCCATGAGAAACCTCGCCCCCGTCGTCCTCCTCACCGCCGGGACCGCCGCATCGGCGGCGCCGCCCGCCCGATGCGAGGTGGCCGCCGACATTCGAACGGGCCGGGCGTTGCCCGCCGACTGGGCCGACACGCTGGGCACCCTGCTCGAAGACGCCGAGCTCGAGCCCGACGGGGCCTGTGTGCGGGTGCGGCGCCAGGGCGGCGGCCAGTGGATGGGGGTCCTCGAGGCCGACGGCGAGGGCTTCTCCTTCTTCGAAGAGCGGGTGCGGATCCACCCCCAAGACACCGTGGTTGTCGGATTCCACGGGTCTGATTTCAACGCCGCCCGCTGAGCGCGGTGGCTAGCCTCGCGGCCGTCGGACCGGTCGCCCTGTGGGGCGAGTCGGCGCCCCGCCGGCTGCGCGCGGTCGATCCCGACGCCTGCGCGTCCGCCGTGTCGGTGGAGGCCGTCGAGTCGATGCTGCTGGGGGGCGCCGCGGTCTGGCCCCAGGCCCGGCTGGTGGCGCCTGGGGGCACGCTGCATCCGCGGCACTACACCGCGCCCGACAGCCCATGGGGACCCGACACGGTGCGAGATCGGCTCGACCCTGTGGCGGTCCTGCGCCGCGTGCGCGAAGGCTGCGCGGTGGCGTAGGACGAGGCGCACCGGTGGCACCCGACGCTCGCGGCCTGGGTGTGGGCCCTGGAGCGCCGGCTGTCGGCGCGGGTGTCGGCCAACCTCTACCGGACGGGCCCGGAAGCGTCGGCCTTCGCTCCCCACTACGACCCGCAAGACATCGTCGTGGTCCAGCTCGGTGGGCGCAAGCGGTGGCGGGTGCACGCGCCCGCAGTGCCCTGGCCGACGGCCGCCCAGCCGTGCCCCCCGCGTGGGGTGCGGCCGGGCCCGCTGGTGCTCGACTGTGAGCTGGAGCCAGGCGATCTGCTCGTCCTCCCCCGGGGCTTCGTGCACGAGGCGCGCGCGCGCGGTGGGCCGTCGCTGCACGTGTCGCTGTCGGTGCTCCCCTGGACCCGGCTCGACCTGGCTGGGGTCGGGGGGCCCGCGGCCGACCCC
>JBDQIL010000643.1:0-3680 GCA_040264415.1 Myxococcota bacterium | reverse complement strand
GCGGGCGAGCACGGCGTCGAGCACGTTGCGGCGCTCGGCGATCGGGATGCCCGGGTTGTCGAGGGCGGCGCGCAGCTGCCCGTCGTTGAGATCGAGCACGCTGGAGAACGACGCGAGGTCGCTCGAGAGCGCGTCGACCGTGTCGGACTCTTCGCCCAAGTGAACGAGCGCGCGGGCGTAGCGGCGCGCGACGGATCCGTCAGCCACGGGTCACCCCCTGATCCCCGGCGAGGTCGCGGGTGATGGTGTCGAGGAAGTCGCCGGTGAGCCGCTGGTCGTCTTCGGCGGTGAACTGCTGCTTGATCTGCTCTGCGGCGAGCTGCACGGCCAGGGCGGCGGCGTCGGCGCGGAGGGTCTGTTGGGCCCGCCGGGTCTCTGCCTCGATGGACCGCTTGGCCCCGGCGGCCACGTTCGCGGCGGCGGCCTCGGCTTTGGCGAGGATGAGCTCGCGCTCCTTGTTGGCCTCTTCTTCGGCCTCAGCCCGCATCGAAGCGAGCTCCTGCTCGAAGCCCGCGAGGCGAGCCTCGATCTCGGCGGCCCGGGCCCGAGCCGCGTCGCGGGCCTGCTGGGCGCTGGCGATGTCGTCGGCGACCGCGGCCTTCCGAGCGCGCAGGGCGTCGGGGATGCGCTTGCGGAGCACGAAGCCCAGGAAGCCCAGCAGCACGGCGAGGTTGACGGCGTGCTGGCCGATGGCGGTCCAGGGGATGCCGTGGTCGTCGCCGTGTCCGCCGCCCGCTGCGAGGGCGGGGCCGGCGAGGAGGAGCACCGGGAGGGCGAGGAGGGTGGTCTTTCGAAGCATGGTCATCACCCCACCGCCACGGTGCGGCCCAGCACGCGGGCCGAGATGTCAGTGGCGAGCGCGCGGGCCGTGGCCTCGAGCTCGCCGCGCGCGGCATCGCGCTCGTTGCGGATCACCTGCACAGCGCTGGCGACCTGCTCTTCTGCCTGGGCTTGGGCCTCGGCGATGCGGGCGTCGGCCGCGGTCTGGGCCTCGGCCCGCAGCCGGGCACGCAGCTCGGTCACCTGGCCACGGGCCACGGTGAGACGGGCCTCGTAGTCGGTCATCTTCTCGGCCAGCTCGGCCTGCAGGCGCTCGGCCTCGGCCCGGCCACCGCTGATCACCTGCTCGCGAGCGTCCAGGTATTCGAGCATCGGCTTGAAGATGATGAAGTACAACGCGGCGAGGGTCACCAGGAAGGGGACCATCTGCAGCGCGATGAGCGACGGGTTGGGGATGATGTCCAAGATGGCTCCGGAGGACCGGACGGGGTCGTCGGGCGGGAGGTGCAGGAGACGGGCGCCGCAGGCGATGGTCGGGGGACCAGGGCCGGGTTGCGGAGGACGTCGCCACGCACCGTCTGCGAGGGGCTTCGCGGTATCATTCCGTCCGGAGGCAGTCAACCCGGACGGGACTCCCCGACGCCGTCCTGGATCCCGTCAGCGACGGGACACCCGGCGGTTGAAGGAAAGCTGCGCCCCCCCTCAGAAGGTGAAAGAGAGGTACACGGCCGCGTCGCTGTCGAGGCGAACGGTCGCGGTGTAGGTGTCCTCGTCGAGGGTCTGAGCTCGGTGGACCACGCCGAAGAGTCGCGCGCCCACGCCCAGCCCGTTGGCGAAGCCGACCTCGAGTCCGGCCCCGATCCGGCCGCCCACCGCGAGGAGGCGGGCGCGGTCTTCGCGCGCGGCCTCGTCCCAGTCCGCCTGCTCTTCCGGGGTCAGCGACGCGTCTTCGTAGCGGACGACCGGCAGCACGGCCGAGGCGCCCAGCCCCACCCAGGGCACCACGCCGGCGGGCTCGCGGGGCCGCAGGTAGCGTCGGTAGTCGAGCCCGGGCCGGATGCTGGCCACCAGCCGGCGCTGGAGCGTGTCGTCCTGGTCATCGACCGTGCCGGTCCAGGACAGCGTGCGATCCACCGTGAGGCCGACGCTCGCGAGGTAGGCGTTCTGGCCGACCGCCACGCCCCCCCAGGGGGTCAGGCCGGTCGCGCTTCGGCTGTCGCCCGTGGGGGTGTCGGCCCCGGCGGCGCCGTCGGTGTCGCCGATGATGGCCGCGAGGTCGCCCCGATCGAAGGGCCGCCAATCGACGCCGGCGAGGCCTTCGGCGTCGGCTTTGGCGTGGGCGGGCTGAAGCAGCGCGAGGGCGAGAGCGAGCATGCCGGGACGCTACCCGGCGCGGCGAGGCCTCGCCAGCGGTCTCAGCGCGCTTGGACGGCTGCCACGGCCTCGGCGATCCGTCGGACGTCTGCCACGTGGGGGGTGGTGAGGCGTGCGCCCAGCACCATCCCCAACGCGCTGGGGTGCGGGCGATGGTTGCGCACCTCGATGCCGACGTCGATGGGCGCCCCCTCTGGCAGGGTGAGGACGGCTTCCAGCCGCGCCCCCACGTGGGTCCAGGGGAGATCGGCGGGCACCTCGACAGAGACGCCGGCGGGGGACAGATCGTGGATGGCGACCGCGAGCGCCTCACCCCGGTAGTGGACCTGGAGCGAGAAGCGGTCGCCCTCCGTGATCTCGACGCGCTCCGACAAGCGGCGCTCGCTGCGCTCCACCACGCGGGGCGCAGCCAGTCGCCACCGGGTCGGCCCGGTCGTGCCCTGGAGCGTGGTCAGGTACTGGTAGACCGCCTGCTTGTAGACGTAGCGGACCTGCACGGTCAGGCCCGCCTGGGGCGTGGGCACGGGCGCGAGCAGCAACTCGACCTCTTGCCCGCCGTCCACGGCGTCGGGGTAGCCGAGGACGCAGGTCAGCGAATTCCCGTCCACCTGGAGCTGTGCGGTCTGGACGGTGGCCGCAGCAAACGCCATGTGGGCGACCACGTCGTCCCTGCGATGGAGTTGGTCGGCGGTGGGGGTCGGTCGTGGGGTCGAGTTCATGACGGGCTCCGCTGGTGTCGGGCGCCCCTGGCGGGTGCGCACCCAAGCGTTCGGATTCGAGCCCGGATAGTTGAGCCTTATGTACATCACCTCTGTTCGGGCGCGTGGCTTCGCCGACCTCGACGACTTCAGCGCAGGAGACCTCGGCCGGGTCGTCTCGATCGCCGGTCCGACCCTGCTGACCACCGCTCTCGGCGACGCCGTTGAGCTCGCGTTCGCGGCCTTGTCGCCTGCGGCGCTGCTCGACCTGCTGCAGCGGTGGGAGCTCGGCACGATCGAGCAGCCGCCCGAGGTGCTGGGTGAGCCCTTCCCCGATCAGGCCTCGTGGGTGGACGCCGGCGCGGCCCGCGCCATCGTCGGGCCGGACCGCACGCTGCAGGTCGACGTCGATCTGCACCTCGATCCCCCGCTGTACGGAGAGCTGCGCCGGCAGGCCGCCCGCGAGCCGCGCCTGGTCACGGCCCTGGCCTCGGGGGGGCAGCTTCGGCTGGGGGTGGGCGCGCTCTTCAACCGCAGCCTCGACGCCGTGGCGCTGTCGATCGACCGGCTCGCGGTGGGCGACGTGCCCATCTCCGAGGCCGATCGGGCCAGGTGGGCCGACCGGCTGCTGAGGCGCG
This sequence comes from Myxococcota bacterium, assembly GCA_040264415.1. Classification (GTDB taxonomy): domain Bacteria; phylum Myxococcota_A; class UBA796; order UBA796; family UBA2385; genus M30B51. Next base: position 190 of record JBDQIL010000643.1, on the reverse strand, counting down.
TGTCCGAGCGGCTGCACCGGTTTCGGCCGGTCGCCACAGGGGCCCCGGCGGCCCTGGCGGCGCTCACGTCGCGCGATCGCCTCGGCGCCTACGAGGCCTGGACCGAGGCCCTGCTGCCAGACGGCCCGCGACTGCGCGTGGTCGCTGGCCCCGGCGGCAAGACGGCCATCCTCGCCGACGAGCGGCCGCT
>JBDQIL010000642.1:0-3681 GCA_040264415.1 Myxococcota bacterium | reverse complement strand
CGTGGCCGGCGGCAGGCCCGCGGGCGACCACCCGGCGAAGCACGCGTCGATGAGGTCGGCCAGCGCAGGCACGTCGGTGGCGGTGTTCACCACCCCGCCGGGCCGCAGGGCGCGCGCCAGATCGGCCACGAAGCCCGGGGTCCACAGCAGGTGGCGGCCATCCAGCGGCGGCGTGGCGAACCACACGTCCACCCGATCGACCTGCGCGTCGAGCAGGCGGCTGCTGAACAGGGTGCGGGCGTCGAGCCGCTCGGCCAGGCAGTTGTCGGGGCAGTGGGGCTGCACGGCGGCCACGCGTCGGCGCCGGATCTCGACCCCCAGCCAGCGCCACGTGGGCTGGGCGCGCGCCTGGCTCAACAGCACGTTGCCGTGGTCGAAGCCCACCTCCACCGCCAGCGGCCCGTCTCGCCCGATGAACGACACCAGGCGGGCCTTCTGTTCGGCGTGGGCGGGCTGGTCGAGCAGCAGGCTGCCCCCCATGGCGCCGGGCACGCGGCCACGGCTGGCCCGCGCGGGGGCCTCTGGGGGGGTCCAGGCGTCGCGATCGACCATCAGGCGTACAGCTGGTCGAGGAGGTCGGCGTAGCGGGCCTCGATGGCCGCCCGCTTGAGCTTCAGGGTGGGGGTCAGCGTGCCCGCCTCCACCGACAGGGGCGTGGGCAGGATCGCGTGGCCGCGCACCTGCTCGTAGGATTGCGACCCCCGGTTGGCCGCCTCGACCCGGGCCGTGACCGCCGCGGTCACCGCGGGCTGTTGGGCCCAGTCGGCGGGGCCGCCGGCCCACCCCGCGTCGCGGGCCCGGGCCGCGAGCGCCTCGGGATCGAGGCTGAGCAGGGCGACCAGCTTGCGCCGCTCCGAGCCCACCACCACGGCCTGCTCCACCAGCCCGCCCTCGATGGCCTTCTCGATGGGCACTGGCGCGACGTTCTGACCCCCAGCCGTCACGATGAGCTCCTTCTTGCGGCCGATGATGCGCAAGAAGCCGTCGGGGTCGAGGCTGCCCAGGTCACCGGTGGAGAACCAGCCGTCGGCGTCGAGCACGGCCGCCGTGGCGACGGGGTCGTCGAGGTAGCCCTGGAACAGGCCCGGCCCCTTCACCAGCACCTCGCCGTCGCGGGCCAGCCGCAGCGACACGCCAGGGAGCGGCAGGCCCACGGTGCCGAGCCGCTGGTGGTCGGGGGTGTTGGCCGTGGCGGGGGCGCAGGTCTCGGTGAGCCCCCACCCCTCGTAGACGCGGACGCCCACAGCCTCGAACCAGGCCGCCACCTCGCCCGACAGGGCGGCGCCCCCGCTCACCACGAAGCGGAGCTTGCCGCCCAGCTTCGCGCGGATCTTTCGCAGGACCAGCCGGTCGGCGAGGCGGTGCTGGGCGGCCAGCCGGGGGGGCACCCGGCGCCCGGTGCGCGACAGGTGCGCCCGGGCCGCACCCACGCGGATCGCCCAGTCGAAGATCCGGGCGGCGATCGGGCTGCGGGCGGCCGCGGTGGCCTCGGCCGCCGCCTTCACCTTCTCGAGCACGCGGGGCACGGCCACCAGCAGGTCGGGGCGGGCCTCGCCCAGGGCCTCCCGCAGGGTCTCGGGGGTGCACACGAAGCCGCCCACGTCTTCGGTGAGGCCCCGGTAGACGGTGAAGCGCTGCAGCGAGTGGGCCAGGGGGAGGAACACGACCGAGCGGTCGCCGGGCTGGGTGGGGATGGCGTCGCGCGAGGCCGCGAGCACCGCTGTGAAGTTGCGGTGGGTGAGCACCGCGCCCTTGGGCGTGCCGGTGGTGCCCGACGTGTAGACGATGGTGGCGACGTCGTCGGGCTGCACGCGGGCGGCCTGGGCGCGCAGGAAGGGGAGATCGGGCTCGGCGGGGGTGAGCGGCACGCAGCGGCCGTCTTGCTGCATCGACCGCACGTGCACCAGCGCGTCGAGGCCATCGAGGTGCGGCTCGAGGCCCGCGAAGGCGGCGTCGTCAGCGACCACGGCGAGGTGCACCGCCGCGTGGTCGAGGTGCCACGACAGCTTCTCGGGGGAGAGCGTGGGGTACAGCCCCACGGTCACGCCGCCCAGCGACACGATGGCCAGGTCGAGGGCGATCCAGAGGTGCGAGGTGTCGGCGATGATGGCCACCCGCACACCCGGGCCCACCCCCAGGCTGGCGAGTCGGCGCGCGAGGCCGCTCACATGGCCGATGCTCTCGGCCAGCGTGTGGACGCTCCAGCCGGGGTGGTCGGGGTCGGGTCGGCCCGCGCCGGTGGGGTCGTCGGCCGCGCGCACCCAGAGGATGGGGGCGTCGGGGCTGCGGTCCAGGCGCTCCAACAGCAGGGCGGGGATGGTGGACACGGCGACCTCGCGGATGCCCCGCGGCTAACCCGCGGCGGGGGCGCCGGGCCGGAGGGAGCCCCTCGTCTGGCGCGGGCGACGGCTATGATCGAGCCGGGAGGTGACACGCTGCTGCTGCTCGCCCTACAGATGGCGTCTGCCGCCGGGGCGTGCTCGCTGGTGGTGCCGGGAGCGCACGGGGTCGCCCCCACCCGCGACGACGACAACGCGCCGACCGCGATCTCCGGCGAGATCAGGGTCGAGGTCCATCGCGGCCGAGGACCGGTCGAGGTGAACGGGGCCTGCGGGGGGTCGAGCTGCGACGACGTCGGCCACGTGCGACTCACCTTCGCCGCCGCGTCCGACGACGACGACGACCCGGGCGCCGACACCGCGAGCCCCAGCGACGACCGCCTGCAGCCCGGCGTGGGCTACCGGCTCCAGCTGCGCTCCGGCGCCCTCGCCTCAGGCCTGACGCTGCCCGCCACGCCCCAGGCCGCCTGGCTGTCCGAGGCCGGCGACGCGACCGTGCTGCTGGTCTGGCTGGACGGCGCCACCGACCACCAGGAGCCCTTCTCGGCCGAGGTGTCGGTCGAGCCGGTCGACGCCGCCGGCAACATCGGCCCGGCCCGGCGGGTCACGATCGCCGACGACGGCCGAGCCGCGACGACCTCGCCTTGCGCGGGCGACACCCAGACCGGCGGCGGCGAGGCCGACGCCCGGTCGGGCTGCCAGGTGGCGGGCGGCGGCCTCGGCGGGGCAGCCGGGATCGGCCTCTTGGGCCTGGTCGGTCGGGTGGGCCGGCGGCGGACCGGGCTCAGCGCCCCGGCACGTCGAGCGCATGGGCCAGCACGGGCTCGGCGATCCCCTTGAGCGCGAGGCGGCGGCACTCGGTGAGCCCGAGCTCGTCCCCCGCGCGATCGAGGATGGTGCTCGACACCAGCAGCTCGCCCTCTCCGGCGGCCTGCTGCAGGCGGGCGGCCCGGTTCACCGCTTCGCCGATCAGCGTGTTGTCGCGCCGCTCGGCGTTGCCCACATGGGTCCTCAGCGCGACCCCCCAGTTCACGCCGGTCCGCAGCCGCAGGCCGGGCTGGCCCCCGGCGCGGTCCTCGTCGGCCGCCAAGGCCGCCTGCTCGTGCAGCTGCCGGGCGGCCCGCACGGCCTCGGCGGCGCTCGGAAAGACCGCGAAGACGCTGTCACCGATGAACTTCTCCACGTCGCCGTTGTGCTGGTGCACCGCGTCGGTGGCGAGGCCCAGGTAGCGGTTGAGCAGCCGGCTGACCTCCTCGGGCGGGCGCTCCGCGCTCAGCCGCGTGAACCCACAGACGTCGGTGAACAGGAAGGCCCGGTGCACCCGCTCGCCCACCCGCCCGGG
>JBDQIL010000641.1:0-3690 GCA_040264415.1 Myxococcota bacterium | reverse complement strand
TGTCATGCAACCAGACGCCGGCGCTGAGTACTACGCGATTCCGCCGTCGAAGGAGTACGTCTTCCGCGGGGCGGGTGCGCCGGCGCCGAACACCGAGGGATTCGCTCCACTGTTCTCCTGGGCCCGCGGTGGGCTGGCGCACCGCCGCGCGCGACGGATTCACCGACGCCGACGGCCGCGGCCGCGATCAAGAGCCGGTGACCTACTACCGCTTCGAGCCCGGCCCGCTGTCGGAGGCCCTCCGGCTGGCCGACGCCGACCCCGACAAGATCGTGGTGCTGGCCATCGAAGAGCTCAACCGTGGCAACGTGGCGGCGATCTTCGGCGACGTGTTTCAGCTCCTCGACCGGAAGCGGGGGGCGTCGAACCAAGCCGGCTTCAGCGAGTACCCCCTGCGCCCAGCCACCGAGTGGGCTCTGTGGCTTCAGGCGCACTGCCCCGCCGGCCACGTCTTCCGAGACGGCCGGCTGCGGCTGCCCCCCAACCTCTACCTCTACGCCACCATGAACACGTCGGACCAGTCGCTGTTTCCAATGGACACAGCCTTCCGACGGCGATGGGGGCTGCACTACGTGGGCCTCGACAACCAGGGCAACCGCGCCCAGGTGCCGCTGCACGCCAGCGATGACGTGGGCGTCCGCTGGCTCGACCTCATGGCCGCGCTCAATGAGCGCATCGTCGACCACACCCGCAGCGACGACAAGCAGATGGGCCCGTGGTTCGTGCGCAGCCGCCCCAGTCAGCGGCTGGTCGACGGCGTCGAGTTTCGGTCGAAGGTGCTCTTCTACCTGTGGGACGAGGTCTTCCGCGATCGCCCCGAGTCGGCGTTTCACGCCGACATCCGCACCTACGACGCCCTGGTGCGGGCCTACCGCGCCGGGCGGCACGTCTTCCACGATGAGCTGCTGATCGAGGTGGGCGCCATCGAGGCCCCGGGGGAGGAGTGACCGCGCAGGTCGTGGTGGCGGGCCAGCCGCTCACCCTCGACGTGCCCGATCGCTCGGTGGCGTCGCTGGCGCGCGTCGGCACGCGGCGGGGACAGAGGTGGGTGTTTCAGATGCCGGGCCTGGTGCAGCTCGATGGCCGCCTGCTCGCGGTGCTGCCGCGGGGGCATCGCCCGCCCGCCGAACCGGCGGCCGACGCCGTCCGCCTCCTTCAAGCGCTGCTCGCATACCGGCGCGACCGGCCGCAGCGCTCGGTCCACGCAGCGGAGGACGCGCTGGTCGACACCTGGGGAGATGCCGACGCGGGACTCGATCCGCTCGAAGCCGCGTTGCTGCTCTGGCGAGACTTCAAGGCCGCCGGCCCGCTGACGCTCAGCGCCCGCCGCCGCGCGCTCGACGAGCCCGGCCGAATTCACTGGGCCCGCACCCTGCGCACCGGCTGGCCCCTCGAGGGCCCCGCGGGTTCGCACCTGCTGCACACGGTCACCGAGCGCGTGCAGCGCCGCCCCCGCCACCCGCTGACACGGCTGCATCGGGCCACGGCCATGCGGGTGGGCCTGCGGTTCGGCTTCGCCCGAGGGAGCGCGCCGGAGCGGTTCACCCGACTCCAAGCCCGCGAGATCCTCGACCAGTGGGGGCCCCGCCAGTTCGCCGACCGGCCCCGACGGGTCGTGGCATGGCTCCGCCGCCTGACCGACGGGACCGACCAGCGCCGCGAAGATGATGCGTCCGTGCAGCTGCTCTTCGCGCGCAGCTTCCATGCCGTCTGGGAGCGCATGCTGCAGGTGGCGCTGGGACATCGGCCGCGCCGCATCCACGCGCTGCACGGCCGCGTCCATGAGTCGAGCGGGGCGACCCGCCGGGGTCTGCGCCTCATCCCCGACCTGGTGGTCCCCCGGTCGAACGGTCGGCTGCTCGTGCTCGACTCGAAGGACTACGATCTCGACCGCTGGCCGACCGCCGACATCGGGAAGCAGCTCCTCTACCGCCTGGCCTTCTCGGATCGCATGCACCCCGACGGCCTGCCCCTCGACCGCATCGGGAACGGGTTCCTCTTTCCGGCGCCTGCCGATCCCGTGAGCCTGCGCGGCGTCCACCGACTGCTCCCGCCATCCCCACCCGAGCTGGGCGCCATCGTCGGACTGGACGTCGACCTGGTTCGTGTGATGGACGCATGGATCGCAGGCCGGTCCGACGCGGGCCTCGTCGCGGCCGTCGATCGGGCCATTGTTCGGGCCAGCACCCGAGCCCCCCCCCGCGCTCCTGCCGTGGATCCATCACCGCCAACCTGACCAATGCCCCAGCCAGCTGGGCGCAGCCGCCGTGGGCCTGGGCCAGCGAGACTCGGCGAGAAGGCCGCGCGACACAGCCACAGCGCCGTGCAGCCGCGGTCCGCCCGCACATCAGATGACCGAAACAGACCGTTCATCGCATATATCGCTCGAATGGCGACTCGGTCCCGAGACGCCACCGGCCGGTGCCAGGTGCCCCTGCTCGCGGTCGCGTTGCTGGGCTGCGGCGGCTCGATGGCGAGCCCAGGTCTGGAGGAGTCGGGCGACCGGGCGCAGAGCGCACCGTCCACCGACCCGGCTGCTCCCTGCGAGGGCGGCGGCTCTGCGGACGGGCCGCGGTTTCGAGACGTCGATGGCGACGGGTTCGGCGCGGGCGATCCGTCGTGGGGCGACTGTGGTTCGGTTGGGGAGGGGTGGGCTGTCGTGGGCGGCGATTGTGACGACGGCGATCCCCTCGTCACGCCGGCCCGCTGGCGACCCGACGCCGGGGCGCCCATCGACCTCAGCGGCCTGATGCGCAGCGAAGACGGCGCCCCGGTTCCGCTCTCCCTCGATGTCGCGGGCACCCTCACGCTCTGCTCTGGCGAGTGGCCGGCGGCCCTCACGGCGTCCGCGCCGGTCACCGTGCGGGCCTGGGGGCCGGGGGTCGCGCGGTCGGGCGCCGGCTCCCACACCCCGGTCACGGTCTCAGGGGCCCGCGGCCACGCGACGCTCATGGGGGTCACCGTGCGAGACGGCCACGCGACCGCCGAGGTGATCACCCGACGAGGCACCTTCCGGGGCGGCGGCGGCGCGCGCTGCGATGACGGCGCCACCCTCACCCTCAACCGGGTCACCCTGCGCGACAACCAGGCCGAGGTCGGCGGCGGCGTCTTCGCTCGGGGCGACTCCACCGTCGAACTCACCCGCGCCCACATCGCCGCCAACCACGCGGCCGGAGCGGGCGGCGGCGTCGCGCTCCAAGACGCGATCCTGATCACCGACGCGGGGTCCATCACCGACAACCGCGCGGCGCGCGGGGGCGGCATCGGCGCCACCGGCGGCGCGCTCGATCTCAACGCCACCGACCTGCTCCGAAACCACGGCGAGGCGGGCACCGGGGGGCTGTCGGCGTACGCCACCCCCGTGGTGCTCGCCGACCTGCGGGTCGCCCACAGTGTGGGCGCCTCGGCGGGCGGCTTGTCCGCCTTCTTGGGCGAGCTCGACCTGCTGCGGGTGCAGGTGGAGGGCGACCGCGCGGAGGCCGACGACCCGCGGAGCGGCGGCGCCGGCGTGCGGGTGGACGCCGCGCAGCTGTTCGTCAACGACGGCGCAGTGCTCCACAACGTGTCGGCCGCCAACGGCGGGGGGATCGCTGCAGACCTCGGCGCCCAGGTCACCCTGCTTCGCGCCCACGTCGTCGGCAACCGCGCCCACGCCTCCGGTGGCGCCGATGCCGCCCCCGCGCGCCGCGC
>JBDQIL010000640.1:0-3703 GCA_040264415.1 Myxococcota bacterium | reverse complement strand
GGTCCCGCCGGTCCGGCGCATCACCGCCCAGCCCGACCCCGGCCACGCGACCGGAGGGCTCGGCGACCTGTGGCGGCACCGGCGCCTGGTGCTCGCCTTCGTCGTCAACGACCTGAAGCACCGCTACACCGGCTCCACCATCGGCTTCTTCTGGACCGTGGTGACGCCGCTCCTCGAGCTGGCCACCTACACCTTCGTCTTTCACGTGGTGCTGGGCATCACCTTCCACCCGGCCGGCGGGTGGAGCCACTACGTGCTCTTCTTGTTCTGCGGCATGGTCACCTGGTTCTCGGTGCAAGACGGCCTGAGCAAGTGCACCACGGCCATCACCGACCACAGCCACCTCATCCAGAAGGTGAACTTCCAGGCCATCACGCTGCCCGGCTACGTCGTGGCCAGCGCCGTGCTCAACCAGGTCATCCGCATGGGGGTGCTGGCCGCAGCGGCCCTGGTGCTGGGCCACGGCCTGTCGTGGCACTTCCTGCTGGTGCCCTTCATCCTGGCCATCCAGACGACCTTCATCTTGGGGACCGGCCTGCTGCTGGCGACCATGAACGTCTACTTCAAGGACACCATCCACTGGGTGAAGGCCGGCCTGCTGCTGTGGATGTTCGTCACGCCGATCTTCTACCCGGCGGCGGCCTACCCGGCCGACCTCAAGCTGCTGCTGCTGCTCAACCCGCTGGCGCACCTCGTGGGCGTCTACCACGAGCTCATCTTGAACCACCGGCTGCCCCACGCCCACAGCGTCATGGTGGTGGCGGTGATGGCGGTCTTCGCCCTGCTGGTCGGCTACTCGGTCTTCCACCACCACCGCGACAAGTTCAGCGACCTGGTCTGACCCACCGGGTCGTCTCAGACAGGCACAGCGGTTCAACCTGCGACAGGCGGCCGGGCTGCGCCGCGGCAGGGTCGGCCGCGGTGGCGACGCGCCCAGGCGGCGGGCCACCAGACGCTCGCGGCCCCCCGCGCCCCCCCCTGAGTCGGCGGGATGGTCGTACTGGAACGCATCCTGCATGAAGGGCGGGCAGAGGTGCCCATGCCCCAGTCCCCCCCGACCCGCTCCCACCGTGGCTTCGGCTTCGTGACCGCCGCAGCCCACGAGTACCTCATCCATGTCCGCAAGGGCCGCGTGATCGAGCACGGGCAGGGGTCGAGCTGCCTGTCGCTGTGGGGAGACTCGGTGGCCCGGGTCGATACCAGCGTTCATCGGCTGCAATTCACCGCCGACCAGGTCACCCGCGAGAAGACGGGCGTACAGGTGACCGGGCTCGCGGTCTTTCGCGTGGTGGCCCCGCTGATCGCCTGGCGCATGCTCGACCTCGACGACCCCGCCCGCTACCACGGCATCCTGCAGGAGATGTTCGTGGGCGCGACGCGCAGGCTGGTCGCGAACCTCACCCTGGAGGAGTGCATGACGCGGCGCAAGGACGCCCTGGCCGCCGAGCTGATGGCCGAGATCGCGCCTGTGGTGGGCGGGCGCGGCAAGGAGGGCGACGACACCGACCAGGGCTGGGGGGTGAGCCTCGACACCATCGAGGTGCAAGACGTGCGGGTGCTGTCGGCCGAGGTCTTCGAGCGGCTGCAGGCGCCGTACCGCGAGGCCCTCGCCCTCGAAGCCCTGCAGGCCGCCGACGAGGTGGCGTGCGAGCGGGACCGCCTCGAGGCCGCGCGGGCGCGCGCTGCCGAATCCGAGAGCCGCGCCCTGATGGCCCTGGAGGAGGCGCGCCTCGAGGCGGAGCGCCTTCGCGAGGCCGCCCGGGTGGCGCAAGACCAGCGCCTGGCCGACCAGGCCCAGCAAGCCGAGCTGGCGCGCGACGAGCGCTCGCTGGCCGCCCGCCTCGAGAAAGAGGCCCGGCTGGCCGCCGCCGAGCGAGACATCGCCCAGGCGCGCGCCGACGCCGACCGCGTGCGCGGAGAGGCGCGCGCGGCGGTGGCGCGCCTGGAGCGCGAGGCGGTGTCAGAGGTGAGCGACGCCCGCCTGCAAGAGCTGGCCCTCACCGAGACCCTGCCTCGCGTGGCCGAGGCCTTCGCCGGGTCGTTCGACCACGTGGTGGTGACCGGCGGCGACATGAGCTTTCTGGGGCAGGGCATCGGGCAGGTGCTCGGCGTGCTCGACGCCATGGGCGTGGCGCTGCCGGGGCGCGACCGCGGGTGAGCGCGTCAGGGCTTCGCGTACACCAGGCGACCGCCCACCACCGTCTCGACCGCACCCCACCACAGGCCGTCTCCGCCCTTGCCTTCGGGCCCGGCCGCGGCCACCAGGGTGGTGCGGTCGCCGGCGGTGTCCACTTTCTCCTGCACCGCCGGCGGCAACGCGCTGAGGGTGTCGATGGAGAACGCGGCGGCGGCCTCGGACAGCGACAGCGCCTGGTCGGGCCGCCAGCCCCCCGCCGGCTGGCCCGACAGATCGGTGCGCGTGGTGGCCGACCACAGGCCATAGCTGGGGCTGACCTCCTCCACCGGGAAGTCGCTGCCGAAGACCAGCAGGGCGCCCGACGCGCGCACGTCCTGCCAGGCATACGACCAGGGCACGCGCTCTGGGCCCAAGCGGGCGGCGACCCACGGCATGTCGCTGGTGGCGTGCGTGGGCTGCATGCTGGCCACCACGTTCAAGGGGGCCAGCCGAGCCAGGTCTTCGGGCCGCACCACCTGCAGGTGCTCCACCCGCAGGGGCACCTGGGCGGCCTCGGGCGCGGCCGCGCGGGCGGCCTCGAAGGCGTCGAGCACGCCGTGGATGCCCGCGTCGCCGATGGCGTGCACCGCGAGCTGGGCCCCGGCCCGCAGCAGCGACGTGGCCTCGGCCTCGAGCACCGCCGGATCGTTGATGGCCAGCCCCACGTGGCCCTCTTCGTCGGCGTAGGGGGCCGACAGCAGGGCGCCGCGGCTGCCCAGGGCCCCGTCGGCGTACATCTTCACGCCCACCACGCACAGGCGCTTGCCACACCAGGGGCCCTCGGCCTTCAGGCGGTCCACCGCCGCCGCGTCGGGGTTGAGGTAGGCGAAGATCCGCAATTGAAGCGCACCTTCGGCGTCCATCTGCTCGTAGAGGGCCAGGGTGGCGTCGCTCACGCCCATGTCGTGGGCGCCCGTGAGCCCGGTGGAGGCCATCACGTCGAGCGCCAGGGCGAGCTGCTGGCGCAGGGTCTCGGGGGAGGGGGGCGGCGCCTTGGGCAGCAGATCTCCCGCCGCGTCGATGAGCACGCCGGTGGGCTGGCCCTGGGGATCACGCAGGATTCGGCCGCCCTCGGGGTCGGGGGTCTCGGCCGTGATGCCCGCGGCCGCCAGCGCGGCGGTGTTCACCCAGGTGGCGTGTCCGCCCACCCGACGCAGGGCCACGGGTCGATCGGGGAACAGCGCGTCGAGGTCGGCAGCGCGGGGGAAGCTGCCGTCGTGGTCGGTCCAGTCGGTGTGGTCCCAGCCGCGGCCCCGCACCCAGCCGTCGCTCGCCGGCGACGCCGCGGCCACCGCCGCCAGGGTCGCAGCGCGGGTGGGAAGACCGTTCAGGCGGAGCTGGCCCAGGTGCCGGCCCAGGCTCTGGGGGTGCGCGTGGGCGTCCACCAAGCCGGGCGCGATCCACCGCGCGCCCACCGCCTCGGCGAGCGGGGCAGGCTGGGCGAGGGGGCCCGGCGACGCGGCTGGGGGCGGTCGCCGAGCAGCGCGCGGGCCAGCAGCCAGCCGCCGATCCCCCCCACCACCGGCC
>JBDQIL010000639.1:0-3704 GCA_040264415.1 Myxococcota bacterium | reverse complement strand
GTGGTCACCAGCGAGCTGGAGGCGATGGCCGAGCCGCAACCGAAGGTCTTGAACTTGGCGTCTTCGATGACGCCGTCGTCGTTGATCTTGAGCTGGAGCTTCATCACGTCGCCGCAGGCGGGGGCGCCCACGAGGCCGGTGCCGACCTGGGGGTCGGCCTTGTCCATGCTGCCCATGTTCTGGGGGTTCTCGTAGTGGTCGATGACCTTCTGGCTGTAGGCCATGGGGGCCTCCGGGGGATGTGGGTTGGCGGTGTAGTTCGGGGGGAGGCGCGGCTGGTGCCGCGCCTCAGGCGGGGATCAGTGTGCGGTCCAAGAGATGCTCTTGAGGTCGATGCCCTCTTTGACCATCTCGTAGAGCGGGCTCATCTCGCGGAGGAACTTCGCCTTCTCGACGATGGTGTCGATGGCCCAGTCCACCTCTTCTTCGGTGTTGAAGCGACCGAGCCCGAACCGGATGGAGCTGTGGGCCAGCTCGACGTCGACGCCCAGGGCGCGCAGCACGTAGCTGGGCTCGAGGCTGGCCGAGGTGCAGGCCGAGCCCGACGAGCAGGCGATGTCTTTGATGCCCATCATCATGGCCTCGCCCTCGATGTAGGCGAAGCTGACGTTGAGGTTGTTGGGCAGCCGGTGCTCCCACGAGCCGTTGAGGTACAGCTCGTCGAGGTGCTCCTGCAGGCCCGCCCAGAGGCGGTCGCGGAGGGCGCGCACCCGCTCGACCTCGCCGTTGGTGAGGTCGTCCTTGGCCAGCTCCGCGGCCTTGCCCAGGCCCACGATCTGGTGGGTGGGCAGCGTGCCGGAGCGCATGCCACGCTCGTGGCCGCCCCCGTCGATGAGGGGCGTGAGGCGGACGCGCGGCCGGCCCCGGCGCACGTAGAGCGCGCCGATGCCCTTCGGGCCGTACATCTTGTGGCCGGAGATGCTGACCAGGTCGACGTTCATCTCGGCGACATCGAAGGGGATGCGGCCCAGACCCTGAACGGCGTCGCAGTGGAAGAGCACGCCGCGCTCGCGGCAGATGGCGCCGATCTCAGCGATGGGCTGCACCACGCCGATCTCGTTGTTGGCGAACATCACCGACACCAAGGTGGTGTCGTCGCGGATGGCGGCCTTCAGCTCGTCGAGCGAGATGAGGCCGTCGGCGCCCACGCCGAGGTAGGTCACCTCGAAGCCATCGCGCTCGAGGGCGTGGCAGGAGTCGAGCACGGCCTTGTGCTCGGTCGCCACCGTGATGAGGTGCTTGCCCTTGCGGGCGTAGTACTCGGCGACGCCCTTGATGGCGAGGTTGTCGGACTCGGTGGCGCCGCTGGTGAAGATGATCTCCTTGGCGGTCGCGCCGATGAGATCGGCCACCTGCTCGCGCGCCACCTCGACCGCCTCTTTGGCCTCCCAGCCGAAGGCGTGGCTGCGGCTGGCGGGGTTGCCGAAGGCGTTGGTCAGGTAGGGCAGCATCGCCTCGACCACCCGGGGGTCGGTCGGGTTGGTGGCGTTGTTGTCCAGGTAGACGGGGGTCTTGACGGCCATGATTCCTCGTTGAGCCGGCTCAGGCCGGGTCGTGGACCGCCGCGACCAGCGCCGGCGGTTCGGTGTCGTGGTGTTCGGTCTCGTCGCAGGAGCGACAGGCCGATCGGGGCGTGACGGGGGCGCAGGTCTGGCAGCCCTGAAGGTAGGAGAGGCTGTCTTGCAGCTCGGTCTCGAGGGACCGCAGCCGCGAGAGGGCCTTGCGGGTCTCGATGAGCTTCTTGCCGTAGAAGGCGCGGAGCTGAGACATCGCGGCCGGCCCCAGGGGCTCAGACTGCAGCGTGCTCAGGAATTCGCGGATCTCGCGCAGCGAGAAGTCGAGCTCTTGGAGCCGGTCGATCCAGTGGATCCGGATCAGCGCCGAGCCGTCGTACTGGCGAAAGCCCCCCTTGGTGCGCTCTGCGGGCTCGAGGAGGCCGAGCTCCTCGTAGAAGCGGATGGCGCGCACCGTCTTTCCGGCCTGGTCGGCCAGCTGGCCCACACGCAGCAGCGCGAGGTCGGACGATGGAGTCGGGGCAGTGGCAGAGGAGGGGGCCATGGTCGGCAGCATAACCTGACGTTTACGTAAGAGTGAGGTTTTGGTCGAATTCCAACCCTCACGGACACGTAAGGTTCTGCTGCCGCCCGTCAAGCGTCGCAGGGCGATCGCTGCGCGAGGTCAGCCGCCGGCGGGCGGGCGCGGTCGCCACGGGTGTCGTCGGAGCCCCCGCCAGCCCACGCCGGGACGCCACCGCCGGACCTGCAGATCGCGGCCGTCGGTGGACACCTGCACGGTGCCGTCGCGATCGGTGTGGCTCCGCACCGATCCCCGCCAGGCCGACAGGGCCTCGGGGTGCGGGTGGCCAAACCGGCTCTCGGGACCGCACGAGAAGACCGCGACGGACGGGCGCAGGGCGGCAGCCAGCGCCATGGATGACGAGCTCCGGCTGCCGTGATGGGGCACCTTCACGACGTCGGCGGGGGCGAGAAGAGGCGACAGCCAAGCCTCGGCTTGGCCCTCGATGTCGCCCGTGAACAGCAGGCTGCGGTCGCCATGGCTAAAGCGCAACACGAGGCTCTCGTCGTTCACCCTGCGACGGGTGGTGCCGCTGACGCCGCCGATGGGGTGGAGGAGATCGATGTCGCGGCCGGGCCGATCCGGCGGCATTCGGATGGGCACCCCCCGCTGAAAGGCCGTGCGCCACAGGGCCAGGTAGGCGGCCTCGCCCGGCTCGGGCGGCCGCGGCACCCACAGCGCGCCCACCTCGAGGTGCTCGAGCACCGGCTGGAGCCCGCCCATGTGGTCGGGGTGGGGATGCGACAGCGCGACCGCGTCGAGCCGCCGGATGCGGCGCCGACGCAGCCACGCCAGCACCTGGTCAGAGGGCGGGCCCCCATCGATCAGCCACCGGCGACCGTCTGGCAGCTCGACCAGGGCGCCGTCGCCCTGGCCCACCGCGAGGAAGGTCGCCGTCAGCCGATCAGCCGGCGCGAGGCCGGCTGGAGCCGACAGCACGAGGGCCACCAAGCCCGCGGCCACCAGCGCATGGCGGCGTGCCAGCAGGGCTCCGCCGAGCGCCATCGCGCCGATGGGCCCCACCGCCACCGCCCACGGCTCCCGGTCGAGGTGAGCGAGCGCCGAGATGGCCAGGTGGGCGGCGAGATCGGCCACCCAGAGGGCTGGTTCGGCCAGCATGTGGGGGGCGACCGCGGCGCCCAAGGCGGCGGGCACGGCCACCGCACCCAGCAGCGGCGCGGCGACGAGGTTGGCCACGGGCGCCAGCGGTGGGATCTGTTGGAACACCCACGCGGTCACCGGCAAGGTGCCCGCCTGGGCGCCCAGGGTGGCGGCGAGCGAGGCGGCGACCCAGCGCGCCGGGGCGGGGAGGTCCGGGGGCAGCAATCGCGTGAGCCGAGGTGTGATCAAGAGCATCCCCGCGACCGCTCCAAACGACAGCAAGAAGCCGGGGGTTCGGACCATGGCGGGCTCGACCATCGCGACCCCGCCGGCCGCCAGCCCCAGGGCGCTCGCGGGGCGCACGCCTCGACTCAGGGCGCGCGCCATGGCTGCCGCCGCGACCATGATGGCCGCGCGCCGCGCCGAGACGGGCCATCCGACGGCGCCCGCATAGGCACACGCAGCTGCGATGGACGCGACCGCTGCGATCAACCTGGGCAGTCGGGGCGCCCGCAGCGGTCGCGTCC
>JBDQIL010000638.1:0-3708 GCA_040264415.1 Myxococcota bacterium | reverse complement strand
CGGCGGGGGCTCCGGGGCTCGAACGGGCGTCTCGCGGTGCGTCGGGGTCCTATCCGACGCCCGCCGCCCACGGTCCCCCCTGGGGCTGTGCCGGCGCAGGGTCGCTCGGCCTCCGGTTGGATACAGGATCGTTCGCCCCTGCTGGAGTTCTCCATGAGCCACGATCTGCAGCCTTTTGCCGTTCAGTACCGCACCAACCCCAGCCTCGCCGAGCTCCGTGAGCTGGCCCTGGCCCACACCCCGGCGCTCTTCGAGACCGCCCTGGGCAGCTTGGTGAAGGTCTCTCGCAACAAGGCACGACAGGCCCGCTTCACCTATGTCATCGCCGAGCGGTCCACCGCGTCGCAGTACTCCCAACAGCTCATCGACCCCGCCCGCGCCCAGGCGCTCATCGATCGCCAGCGGGCCTACATCGAGTCCAAGGGCGAGCTGATCGACGTGCGCGGCTACCTGGGGCTGGGCCCGCGCGCGGTGCCGGTCCAGTGGCTCTACACGGTCGAGGGCGCCAACATCGCCGGGATGCAGCGGGTGCTGTCCTTCCCGCCCGAGGCCGTGCTCGAAGACGGCGCGCCCTTCGAGGCCGCCATGCAGGTGATCTACACGCCTGACCTCTTCCTCGACGACATGCCTGGCCGACAGGCCATCCTGGTCGACCTCGAGCGCTACCGCACCTACATCATGGGGCCCGACTACTTCGGCGAGTCGAAGAAGGCCGCGCTGCGCATGCTCAACCACCTCGTCTTCCAGCAGGGCGGCCTGGTGCTGCACGCAGGGGCCAAGCTGGTCGAGGTCGGCGACGCGGCGATGACCATGACCGTCATGGGCCTGTCGGGTACGGGCAAGACCACCACGACCTTCTCCAAGCAGGGCGAGGTCACCCGCCCCATCCAAGACGACATGGTGGCCATCTGGCCGGGCGGCGAGCTCTCGATCACCGAGAACGGCTGCTTCGCGAAGACCTTCGGCCTCACCGCCGACAGCGAGCCGGTCATCCACCGCGGAACCTGCAGCGCCGACGCCTGGCTCGAGAACGTCTACATCGACGAGAACGGGCAGCCCGACTTCTTCAAGGCGCGGCTCAGCCCCGACGAGGTGGCGCGCATGCGCGACGTGCTCGTGCTGACCGGCGCCGACCCGGACCACATCGACCGCTTCGTGTCGGGTGAGGTCGCCTTCGAAGACGTCGTGGACGAAAACGGCGTCCCGCTCGACGGCTGGGACTTCGTGGTCTGGACCGCCAACGGCCGGAGCATCCTGCCGATGTCCAGCGTCGAAGACGCCGCCGACCTGACGGCCATCCCCGAGGTGCACAGCATGGGCATCCTCAACCGCGACGAGGGCTACGACGCCGCCACGCCCGGGCTCGTGCGCTTCACGTCGCCGGCCCAGGCGGCCGGGTACTTCATGCTGGGCGAGACCTCGAAGACCTCGGCGGCCGGCAAAGACCGCGGCAAGACCCGGTCCCCCTTCACGCAGCCCTTCTTCCCGCTCGCCTTCGGCCTGCAGGCCGAGCGCTTCAGCGCCCTGGCCGCCACCATGCCCGACGTGGGCATGTGGCTGATGAACACGGGCTACGTCGGCGGCGACGCGCGGTCGGTGGCCGGCGGCGAGGGCCTCAAGGTGAAGATCCGGCACAGCTCGGCCATGCTCGAGGCCCTGCTGCAGGGCGCGGTGGTCTGGAAGCGCGACCCCGACTTCGGCTACGACGTGGTGGACGTCGACGCCCCCGAGAACGCCGCGCTGATCCAGGCCGTGCCGATGGCCATCCTCGATCCCCGTCGTCACTACGCCGAGACCGGCCGCGCCGACGTCTACGGCGACTGGGTGCGGCGGATGAAGGTGGAGCGGGCCGAGTTCTTGGGCCGCTATGCGGTCGACTCGTCGATCATCGCGGCGGTCTGCGGCACCTGACCGGCGCGCCCCACGGGGCGCCCTCGCTCGTCTGAATGCAGCTGGGTCGGGTCGCCCCAGCCTCTTCGCCTGGAGCTCTCTCATGCGCTGGTCCTCGCTCATCGTCCCGCTGACGCACGCGATCGCCTGCGGTGGGGCCGAACCCACCCCGCCGCCCGCCGGTCCGCCCGGTCTCGCTCCAGAGACCGCGCAGGGTCCCGGCCAGGGTCCCGCCCACGGGCCGGGATCGGGCATCGACGCCCCCGCGCTCGCCGAACGGGCCGGCGCCGTCTTCGCGCCGCTGCCCGACTACGTGGCCCGCGGCGACGAGGCCCGCAGCGAACCCATGATCGAGCTGGGGCGCATGCTCTATTTCGATCCTCGGATCTCGCTGGGTCAGGATCTCTCGTGCAACAGCTGCCACCGACTCGACAAGGGCGGGGTCGACGGCGAGCCCACGTCGCCGGGGCACAAGGGCGTGCGGGGCGGGCGCAACAGCCCCACGGTCTACAACGCCGCGCTCCACGTCGCGCAGTTCTGGGACGGGCGCGAGCCCGACGTCGAGGCCCAGGCGCTGGGGCCCGTGCTCAACCCGGTCGAGATGGCCATGGGGAGCGAAGAGGACGTGGTCGCGAAGCTGAAGGCCGTGCCCGGCTATGTGGCCGCCTTCGAGGCGGCCTTCCCAGACCAGCCCGACCCGATCAGCGGCGCGAACTTCGGCCGGGCCATCGGCGCCTTCGAGCGCGGGCTGCTCACCCCGTCCCCCTTCGACGCCTTCCTCAAGGGCGACCACACGGCCCTCTCCACCCAGCAGATGCAAGGGCTGCAGACCTACCTCGAGGTGGGCTGCACCACCTGCCACAATGGCGCGGCGGTGGGCGGCGCTGCGTACTTCAAGCTCGGGCTGGTCAAGCCCTACGACACCGACGACGTCGGGCGCTTCGAGGTCACCAAAGACGAGGCCGACCGCCAGGTCTTCAAGGTCCCGAGCCTGCGAAACGTCACCCGCACGGGGCCGTACTTCCACGACGGCTCCGTCACGGGGCTCGATCAGGCGGTCAAGCTGATGGGCACCCACCAGCTCGGCCGCGAGCTGACCCCTGGGCAGGTCGGCGAGATCATCGCCTTCCTCGATGCGCTCACGGGCACCCCCGACCCCGCCTACATCACCGAGCCCGCGCTGCCCGAGGCTGGCCCGTCCTTCCCCGCGCCCGACGCCAACTGACGATGCCAGGTGCGCAGAGCGGGCGGTAGCGGCTGATCTTCGGGGGGGCGGTTGGACCGAAGGCTCCTGTCCGACTAAGGTCACGGCTCCGGGGCGACCGAGCGTGCGAGTGCAAGCGGGGTCGCCTGACCTCGGGGCTGCGGGTCGTCTGTGGCCGGGGGTCGGTCAGCCAATCGGCTGGGCCCGGGTAAACGTGTGAATGAGAAGAGAGAGACATGGGGAACAAGCTTTTCTATGGTGGCCTCGCGTGGGGGACCAACGACGAGAGCCTTCGCGCCGCCTGCGAGCAGTACGGCGAAGTGGTCGAGGCCAAGGTGATCCTGGACCGGGACACCGGGCGTTCGCGGGGCTTCGGCTTCGTGACGTTCTCGACTGACGCTGAGGCCACGGCTGCACAGGCCGGCATGGACGGCACCGAGCTCGACGGCCGGCGCATCCGTGTCAACGAGGCCCAGGAGCGTCGCGGTGGCGGCGGTCGCGGTGGCGGCGGCGGCGGATACCGCGGCGGCGGCGGCGGCGGCGGATACCGCGGCGGCGGCGGCGGCGGCGGGAGCCGCGGCGGCGGCGGCGGCGGCTGGGGCAACGACAGCTGG
>JBDQIL010000637.1:0-3709 GCA_040264415.1 Myxococcota bacterium | reverse complement strand
GGGCTGCTCCACCCGGAGGGTCTGGGTGCCATCGGCCGACGCGAGCCGCAGGAGCCGCCCCTCTCCGCGGGCGGCGTGCAGCTCGGCCACGGCGACCGCGAAGCCATCGAAGCCCGCCAGCTGCTCCATCATCCCGGTGGGCTCGAAGCGCAGCCCGGCCCCCCCCAGGGCGACCACGCCGGCGTGGTGGAGCGGCGGGACGATCCAGGTGGCGTCCTCCACCCGCAGCAGCGGCGCGAGGCTGGCCCGGCCTTCGGACAGCTCGGCGGCATCGACGAACGGGACCCCGCGCACGGCCAGCGCGGCGGCGATGCGGGGCGCGGCGCTTCCCTCGAGGGAGTAGATCGCGCCGGCCGTCACCAGGTCGAGGCGCCGCGCCCGGGACTGCCAGCCGAACTGCAGGAGCTCTCCCAGGGGGATCGCAAAGGCGTGCCGCTTGAGCAGGGAGGCCATGGGGCCGGTGGGGCGGAACGCCAAGCGGTGTTCGTCGAGGACCGCGTCGCCTGCGACCGTCAGGGGTCCGCCCCAGACACGGTTCACGGCGCCGGTGACCAGCGGGGAGGGGGGCCGAGGCTCGGGCACAGGATCCCTCCTTGCGACGGACCATCCCGAACCTCCTCGCGCGACCCGCCGACCGACGCAAGCGAACCTGACGGCATCCTCACGGGTGCGGGCGCGCCCTGCGCCGGGGAGCGGCCGCGTTACCCTGACCCGATGCCCTCTCTTCGAGAACCGTTGGCCGCAGCCCGCCGCGTCGTCGTCAAGGTCGGAACCGGCGTGGTGGCGCGCCCCGACGGCGGGCTGGCGCTGGGCCGCGTGGGGGCGCTGGTCGAACAGCTGCACGCCCTGCGCGTGAGCGGCGTCGATGTGCTGCTGGTGAGCAGCGGCGCGGTGGGTCTGGGCGCCCGGCGGTTGGGCTTCGAGCGCCGCCCTGAACGGGTGGTCGATCGGCAGGCCTGCGCGGCCGCAGGGCAGGGCGCCCTGGTGGCCTTCTATGATGGGCTCTTCCAGCGGCTCGGCGGTCGCTGCGCGCAGGTGCTCCTCACCGAAGAGGACTTCCACTACCGCCAGCGCTTCAACAACCTCACGGCCACGCTCGAGCGGCTGCTCGAGCTGGGCGCGGTGCCCGTGCTCAACGAGAACGACACGCTGTCCACCGCCGAGCTCGCCCTGGAGAAGGGCGCGGTCTTTGGCGACAACGACCGCCTGAGCGCGCTGGTGGCGGCCTACCTCGGCGCCGACCTGCTGGTGCTCCTCAGCGACGTCGACGGCGTCTTCACCCGCCCGCCTCACGAGCCCGATGCCGCCCGGATCCCCACCTGGACCGACGCCTCGACCTTCGAAGAGGGCGTCGGGTCGTCGCTTGGGCGGGGCGGCATGGGCTCGAAGATCGAGGCGGCGCGGCTGGCCTCTCGCTCTGGCGTCGCGGCCGTCATCGCCAACGGCGACGAGCAGCGGGTGGTGCAGCGGGTGCTGGCGGGCGACGACCTGGGCACCCTGTTCCCGCCCCAAGCGGGGATGTCGAGACGCAAGGCCTGGCTGGCCTTCGCGACGGCGCCAGCGGGCGCGCTGCACGTCAACGCGGGCGCGCGCGCGGCCTTGCTCGAGCGGGGCGCGAGCCTGCTCGATGTGGGGGTCGAGCGGGTGGACGGGGCCTTCGCTGCAGGCGACGTGGTACGGCTGCTGCACGACGGAGACGAGCTGGCGCGGGGCGTATGCGCCCTGGGAGCCGACGCCCTGCGGGCCCGCCTCTCGGCCCCTCCGGCGGGTCGCCGTCGCCCCCTCGTCCACCGCGACGATCTCGTCATCACCTGACTGGAGCCCCCTCATGGATTCCCGCACCGCCGCCCTCGAGGCGCGCGCCGCCGGACGCGCCCTGCACCGCCTCCCATCGGCCCGCCGGGTCGCGGCCTTGCACCGCGTGGCCGACGGCCTCGACGCCCGGCGCGACGAGCTGCGCGCCGCCAACGCGCTCGACGTCGCCGCCGCCGCCGAGCGCGTCTCGGCTGGCACCCTCACCGAGGCGCTGGCCGACCGGCTCCCCCTGACCGACGCGAAGCTCGACGCCTTGGTGGCCGGCGTGCACGCCATCGCCGGGCAGCCCGAGCCGCTAGGCCGTCGCCTGCGGGAGACCGAGCTCGGCGATGGGCTGCTGCTCGAGCAGATCACGGCGCCCATCGGCGTCTTGCTGGTCATCTTCGAGAGCCGCCCCGACGCGCTCCCCCAGATCGCTGCCTTGGCCCTGCGCTCTGGCAACGGCTTGCTGCTCAAGGGGGGGCGCGAGGCCGCCCACTCCAACCAGGCGCTGCATCGGGTGCTCACCGAGGCGCTGGCCCCCGACGTGCCCGCGGGCGCAGTGGGCCTCATCGAGGGGCGGGCGGCCGTGGCCGAGCTGCTCGCGCTCGACGACGTCATCGACCTGGTCATCCCGCGCGGCTCGGGCGCCATGGTCCGCCACATCCAAGAGAACACCCGCATCCCGGTGCTGGGGCACGCCGAGGGCGTGTGCCACGTCTTCGTGCACGCGGCCGCCGACCCAGAGATGGCCGCCGCCATCGCGGTCGACGCCAAGACCGACTACCCCGCGGCCTGCAACGCCATGGAGACGCTGCTCGTCGACCGGGCGGCCGCCGACGGCGCGGGGCGGCGGGCGGTCGAGGCCCTGCGCGCTGCGGGGGTCACGCTGCGGGGAGACGCCGAGAGCAGCGCCGCCTTCGGCATCCCGGATGGCGCCGACTTCCGCACCGAGTACGGCGACCGGGCGGCGTCCGTCGCGCTCGTCGATGGGGTTCAGGGCGCCCTCGATCACGCCCACCGCTTCGGCTCGGGACACACCGAGGCCATCGTCACCGACGACCCCGCCGCGGCCGGCGCCTTCCTCGACCAGATGGACAGCGCCTGCGTCTTCCACAACGCCAGCACCCGCTTCGCCGACGGCTTCCGCTTCGGGCTGGGCGCCGAGGTGGGCATCAGCACCGGGCGCATCCACGCGCGCGGCCCCGTGGGGGTCGAGGGCCTGCTCACCACTCGCTGGCGGCTCCGCGGAGCCGGCCACACCGTGAGCGCCGTGAGCCGCGGGGAGTGGGAATTCTCATGGAAGGAGCGCACCTGAGCGCTACAGTACGACCGTGAGCGACACCCGCACCATCCGGCAGGCCATCCTCGCCGCTGACGCCGCCCTGATCGCCCGCCACCCGTGGCTCGATCGCTGCGACGCGGTGGCGCTGGGGCTCTTCGCCGCGGCGTGGCTGTGGATCGGCGCGGTCGCGGTCGGCTGGTGGAGCCTGGGACTGTCGGGCTGGCTGGCCGTCCCAGCCATCGCCTTGGGCCTGAGCGTGCTGCACGAGCTCGAGCACGACCTCATCCACGACCTGTATCTGGGGCGCTGGCCGGCGCTCCGCCATGCGGTGCTGGCCGGCATCTGGCTGGGCAAGGCCAGCCTCGCGCCCTGGTCGCGGGGCCGCATCCACCGGTGGCACCACGTGGTGAGCGGCCAGCCAGAAGACATCGAGGAGCGCCTCATCGGCCTCGGCCTGCCCTGGGGGCCCCGCCGGCTGCTGCTCACGCTGCTGCCGCTCGGCTCGGTGCTGGTCGCCGGCGACATCCGCCGCGCGGTGCGGGCGCGGCGGAAGGCCGGCGGCCGCACCCCGGATCTCTCGCACGCCCCGGCCTACCGGTTGGTGCGCGGCGTCGACACGCTCTTCGTGTT
>JBDQIL010000636.1:0-3712 GCA_040264415.1 Myxococcota bacterium | reverse complement strand
GTCGACGGCGATCGCCGACCGCAGTCACGGTTGGCCTGACCTGGCCGCCGCCCGGAACGTAGTCGGCACGGTCCGCCGCTGCATCCGGCGTGGCAGCAGCTCTTTCGTCTCGCAGCGCCTCCCCGGTCGAGGCCGGAGCCGTCGAGCGCCTGCCCGGTTCAGGAACCACCACCGCGGTCGAGGTGGATCGGCGCGCGCCCGGCGATGTCGGTGTGGCCGTCACCGTCGGGGTCCGCGGCCGAGGCGGACCACGCGTCGTCGTCGGAGGCGCAGCCGGCGAAGGCCAGCGTGGCGAGGACGGTGACTCGAGGTGGCCGACCCGTGGTGCAGTCCCGAGGCGGCGTTCCGATAAGGTCCTTCCGTCGCCTTGCCACCGTGCAGCGGACCACTCCGGAGTCGCACTGGCTGGCGGTGTCGTCTTCAGGAGTCCCAGTGAAGCGCCCCAAGAAGCTCCCGCGGATCGAGGCTCGCGTGGCCGGCGCCCCTCCCCGAGACGCCCTGCGGTCGCGGTTCTTCGCGTACCCGGACACCAATCCGGGCCCCAAGGCCCGGGGCGTCTCGCGGCTCCACGTCGGGCTCGCACTGCACGGACGCGCTGCCGTGGCCTGGGTCACGGGCTGCGAGCGGAGGCATCACCCCGGCTTCGTCGGTGAGTCGGCGATCATGGTGGAGTACGCCTTCGAGGACCAGGGCGGCGTCCTACGGACTGGCCGCAGTGGTGGGGCGACCTACGCGGAGGGCGAGCGGGGCCGCGTCCTGCGGAGGTGCCTGGAGGGCAAGAAGAAGGCGTTCACAGTGCTGTACGATGACGAACACAGCATCCCGGCGTGGTGGTTGTTCTCGGAGTGAGGCAGGGGGCGCCCGACCGCCTGCG
This sequence comes from Myxococcota bacterium, assembly GCA_040264415.1. Taxonomy (GTDB): domain Bacteria; phylum Myxococcota_A; class UBA796; order UBA796; family UBA2385; genus M30B51. The sequence goes on along the minus strand of JBDQIL010000636.1, from coordinate 2,838 downwards.
TACGCCGCTCACCCGCACCCGTCTCGAGCTGGCCGGCCTGGCCCAGATGGTCACGGGCGAGGAGGGCAGGGACGACGTCGACGTCCGCGGTTCGGGGACGGCTCAGCCCGATCCGAGCCCAGTCACCTGGCAAGACCTCGAGCCGCTCCTTGGCCCGGGGAGGGCGCGCGGTGGACCCCTCCATCCTGCGAAGCCCGTCGCGGTCCTCTGCACCGATGGCGTCGCCGGCATGCAATCCGTGGCCACCGCGGGTGGAACACCCCGGCAGGAGCTGGAACGGCCGTCCACCCAGCGTCTGCACCCTGCGCGCCTGCCGCGAGCCCTGCTCTGTACTCGGCACCGGGCGATTGTGTCGGCTGTCTGCCAGAGCTGCGTCGACTTCAGCACCTGCGGCGACATCGCCATCGGGCTCGGCTCGCTGCTCGGCGACCACATCCGGCCGAATTCCAGCCTGCCCGCACCGCGGGGGGACGGTCGACGAGAACTGCGACGGGCTCGACCTGGAGAGCACCGACGGGGACGGCGACGGCTTCACGGCCTGCGAGGGCGATTGCGACGACTCGGATGCGGACGTCCGGCCCGATGCACAGGACGAGCTCTGGGTGGACCTGGACTGCACGGGAGCACCCAACCCGAGTCTGTCCAAAGCCACGTACACCTTCGTTGGAGAGGGGGGAGACGACCTGGCCGGAGCGTCGGTCCAGGGGGTCGGCGATGTGGACGGCGATGGTCGCGACGATGTGTTCATCGGGGCCCCCTACGCCCGCAACTCCCGGGGGGCGGCCTACCTCGTGCTGAGTTCCTCGCTGGGCAGCACCACCTCGATCGACCTGTCCACGGCGGACTACGTCTTCGTGGGGGACTCGTCGGCGGACCACGCCGGGTCCGCCGTGGCCCGCGTGGGCGACGTGGACGCCGACGGTCTCGACGACCTGGTGGTGGGTGCGCCGTTCACGAACGACTGGGCCGGGGCCAGCTACCTCGTCCTGGGCGCGAGCCTGGGGGGCACCGCGGAGCTCGCGCTGGCGGAAGCGGACGCCAGCTTTCATGGCGAGTCGACAGACCAGTTCAGCGGCATCGCCACGTCCGCGGGAGACGTCGACGGTGATGGTCGCAGCGACCTGCTGATTGGGGCCGTCGGCGACCAGAGCGGCGGCGGTGACCCGGGGAGGGCCTACCTCATCCTCAGCGGGCTGTAGGCGACTCCGGCGCTACCTGCGACGACCGCCATTGGCAAGGTCCCGCCTGACCGCGGGCTCGCGCAGGCTGGTGGCCGCGGCCAGGCCGGGCGCGCTTCGCTGCCACCGAGGGCGCTGAGACGGCCGGCCTGCAAACGCCGGCCGGCGCCAGACACCGACTCAGCGGGGCCCAGTCAGCCAGTGGGTTCGGGTCGGTCCCACGCCCTTGAGCAGGATCTCGCCACGGGTCCGGAACGCCAGGGTGTCCTCGAAGCCTGAGCGGAACGCGTCGGAGACCTGGATGCGGCCCGCCTCGCCGCTGGACTCGAGCCGCGAGGCCAGGTTCACCGTCTCACCCCAGAGGTCGTAGGCGAACTTGGTGGTCCCGATCACGCCGGCGACTGCAGGCCCCCGGTGGAGGCCCATCCGCAGCTGCAGCGGGTGGCCCGACTCTGCACTGAACTGCTGCACGATCTCCATCATCCCGAGCGCACAGCGCGCGAGTCGCTCCGCGTGGTCGGGCACGGACTCGGGCACGCCGCCAGCCACCATGTAGGCGTCGCCGATGGTCTTGATCTTCTCCACCCCGCAGCGCGTGATGAGGTCGTCGAAGCGTGCGAACACCTCCGCCAGCAGCGCCACGACGTCCTCTGCTGGCATCGATGCTGCGAGGGGTGTGAACCCCACGATGTCGGCAAAGAGCAGGGAGACATTCTCGTGCCGGACCGCCTGGGTCGAGCCGGTCTCGCGCAGCTCCCGGGCCACCTGCTCTGGCAGGATGGCCCGCAAGAGCCGCTCCGACTGAGCCTTCTCGTCTGACAGCGCGGCCTCGGACCAGGTGAAGCGTCGGTGCATGATGCCCACGAGCAACAGCGTCAGCGCCATCGCCCCCACAGTCGAGGCCTGCGCTGCCCGGAGCCTGTCCCCGGGGTCGGTGAACTGCCTGACCATGGGCTCCAGGTCTGGGTGCGTAAGCTCGAAGACCACGAAGCACGCCATGGAGAGGGCCACGAGGGCTGCCGCCCACGACCACTCTGTCGGCTTGAAGGCGAGCACGCCGAGCGCGGCCCCGGGAACGAGCCAGAGGTGGGTGGGGGCGCTGGAGCCGACGACCACGGAGAAGTAGGCGGTGTTGGCGGTCACCACCGCCACGAACACCACCTTCGCTTGGAGGTGTCGACCCTGACGGTTGAGGAGGAAGCCCAGACCGCACAGCCCCAGCGCGGTCAGGTTGGCTGCCAACTGGGGCCACAGCCCCAGCGCCACCAGCAGCGGGAGGATCGGACCCTGCGCGCCAGCGAAGACCAGCATGGTCGCGTTCAGGAATCGGACATATCGGGCGTCGGAGCTGGGGGTCTCCGGGCCGATCCCCGAGTCCACGATCCACGAGGCCGCTCGTCTGAGTCCCTTCATGCGCGCCCTCGGTGGCAGCGATGGGCACCCGGCCCGTCAGCGGGCCACAGCCTATTCGACAAACCCCTGCGGAGGGTGCGGCGGTGGAAGCCAGCGCCCGGGGGATAGCGGACATAAGGCCCCTTATCAGAACTTCGGCCGGGTAGCGACTGCGGGGGCCGAGGAGGCAGGCGCGCCGTTGACGCCCTTCGCGGGTCCGCTTTCCCCGCCTGAAGGCCCGGCAGCGTTCGAATTCTGTTCATCCGCC
>JBDQIL010000635.1:0-3722 GCA_040264415.1 Myxococcota bacterium | reverse complement strand
CCCCACCGCGTGAGGGCGCCCGAATGAGCGGTCGGCCGGCGCCGGTCACTGCGCTGATCAGATGGACCTCCGGAGGCTTGCGGCCCGTGGCCCGCGCCAAGATGGCGAGGCGGGCTTCCTCCACCGCAGTCTCGTCGGTCAGGTCGGCCTTCGTCAACACCACCCGCTCGCGGCGCTTGGCCAGCTCGGGGTCGTATCGCTGCAGCTCGTCGCGGATCGCGGCGTAGCGCTCGTCGGGGGGTTCGACCTCGTCGGGGCCGAGGCTGACCAGGTGCAGGAGCGTGCGCGTGCGCTGCACGTGCCGCAGGAACTGGTGGCCGAGGCCCGCGCCGTCGGCCGCGCCACGGATGAGCCCGGGAATGTCGGCGATGACGAAGGTGCCGTCGAGCCCCATCTTGACCACGCCGAGGTTGGGGGCGAGCGTCGTGAAGGGGTAGTCGGCCACCTTGGGGCGGGCCGCCGAGAGGCGGCTGATGAGCGTGCTCTTGCCCGCGTTGGGGAAGCCGAGCAGGCCCACGTCGGCCATGAGCATCAGCTCGAGCCGCAGCACGCGCTCTTCGCCCGGCTCGCCGGGGGTGCACTGCCGGGGAGCCCGGTTCGTGCTCGACTTGAAGTGGACGTTGCCCAGGCCGGGCTTGCCGCCCTTCGCGACCACCGCCCGCGCGCCCTCTTCGGTGAGGTCGGCGATGAGCTCGTCGGTCTCGTGGTCGAAGACCCGGGTGCCCACGGGCACCATGATCTCGATGGGGTCGGCCCCGCGGCCGGTCTTGCGGCTGCCGGCGCCGCGCGCGCCGGACTTGGCCCGCCAGATGGCGTGACCGCGCAGCTCGAGCAGCGAGTTGCGGCCCCGCGAGGCGACCAGGATGACGTCACCCCCCCAACCACCGTCACCCCCATCGGGGCCACCGAAGGGGACGAACTTCTCACGGCGGAACGAGGCGACGCCGTTGCCGCCGTCGCCGCTCTGCACGTGAATGGTTGCCTCGTCGACGAAGCGCATGACTCAAGCCCTCCAGGTGAGCGAGAGACGGCGAACGCCGGCGGTGCGCGGGCTGCTCAGGCCTCGGCCTCGACCGGGGTCACCGAGATCAGCTTGCGGTTGCGCCGCTGCTGGAACTTCACGTGGCCGTCGCGCAAGGCGAACAGCGTCCAGTCCCGGCCCGTGCCCACGCCTTCGCCGGCGTGGAACTTGGTGCCGCACTGGCGCACGAGGATGTTTCCGGCCTTGACGAACTGCCCGTCACCGCGCTTGACGCCACGGTATTTCGGGTTCGAGTCGCGGCCGTTGCGGGTACTGCCCTGGCCTTTTTTGTGTGCCATCTCAGTCTCCTCAGGCGTTGATGCCAGTAATGGCAAGCGTGGTCTCGTGGGGACGGAAGCCACCGCTCTTGCGGTAGCGCTTCCGAGCCCGGTACTTGTAGATGTCGCGCTTGGTGCCGAGGTCGTGCGAGACGACCTGGGCGGTGACGCTCGCGCCGCCGACGGTGGGGGTGCCCACCTTCAGCTCTGCGCCTTCGCCACCAACCAGCAGGACCTGGTCGAGGGTGATGCTGTCACCAGCCTCGGCGCTACCGGCCAGGCTCTTGACGGTGATGGTGTCGCCCTCGGACACCCGGTACTGCTGCCCACCAGTGGCAATCACGGCATACATGATGAATCTCCAGAGACGAGCCGAGCGGGTCGGGGCCGTTGAGGCGGGGAGCGAGTCTCCAGCCGCCTGCGGTGACGGAACCCCGCCACCAGGCACCACGAACCAGTCGCGGAACCCCGCCGGCTTAGGTCGCCCAGCCCGCCCTGTCAAGGTGGAGCCGGCCGACTGGATCGGGGGTCACTGGACGCGGCGCCCGAGCTGCACCCGAAGTTGGTCGAGGCGGTGGTGGACGGCCTCGGTGTCGAGGTCGCGGTAGCGCTCCGGCAGCATGGCCCGGCTGCTCGACTCGAAGACCGCGAGCATCTCCATGTATTCGAGCATTCGGGTGTCGCGGCTGGGGATGACATCGCCGGCGGCCACGTCGAGATCGTCTTGCGAGATGAGGTCTCGATCGTCGTCGAGCGCCCGGTTCGCGGCGGCGAGCAGCACCGCCTCGAGCTCGGCGCCGGAGTAGCCGTCGGTGAGGCTCGCGGCGGTGTCGGTGGTGACGCCGTCGACGAACTCGAGCTTGTTCTTGCGGATCAACGCCTTGAGGATGAGGTCGCGCTCCCCCGCGGTCTCGGGGAAGAAGAAGGGGATCTTGAGGTCGAGGCGGCCCGGCCGCTTCAAGTCGACGTCGAGCTTGTCGGGCCGGTTCGACATCATGATCACCACGATGCGGCCGCGGTGCTTGGTGTCGGACATGAATTCTTTCAGGCGCGAGATCACCCGCGACGAGGTGCCGCCGTCGGAGTCTCCGCCGGAGCCCATCGACCGGTCGGCCTCGTCGATGATCAGCAGCACGTAGCCGAGGCCCTCGACCACCTGGAGGATCTTCTCCAGGTTGCCCTCGGTGGAGCCCACCCACTTCTCGCGGAAGTTCTTGAACTTGATGCAGGTGAGGCCGGACTCGGCCGCGAAGGCCTCGGCCATGAAGGTCTTGCCCGTGCCCATGGGCCCCACGAAGAGCGCGCCCATGGGCACGCGGTTCTTCTGGCCGGCCTTGATCGCGGACGCCACGCGCATGAGGTCGCGCTTGAGTCGGTCCATGCCGCCCACGTGGCTGAAGTCGTGGTCGGGGTCGACGAATTCGACCAGGCCGTGGCACTCCTGCTCGATGATGGCCTTCTTGCGGCGGCTGACGGTGCGGAAGGTGATGGGCTCCCCCGACTGGCGGGCCCGGCGGAAGAGCCCTCTGATCTGCACGCAAGACAGGCCGGCCGTGACCTTGGCGAGGCTCTCGTCGGGCATCTCTTGGCCCACGCCGGTGTGGTCGAGGCTGCGCAGGTACGACAGGCGGGCGTCGGCGTCGGGCAGGCGAACGTTGACGTGCACGAGCTGGGCGCTGGCGGTGACCCGCCGGTGGACGTCGGAGAGGCTCTCCGCCACCAGGATGACGATGTTGTCGGACTGCAGCAGCGCGGGGTCGCTCGACCAGCGCTGGAGCGCGATCAGGTTGGCCTTCTCGGCGTCGCCCATGAAGCCGATGTCGGCCATGGGGACGATGGTCTCGAGGTAGTCGAGCACCACCGCGGCGCGCTGTGTGGTGTCGGTGATGACCCCCTCGATGGTGGGCAGCACCTGGTCGAGGCTGCGCGGCCAGTCGTCGAGCAGGCCCTTGCCCCGGAGCATGCGCTGCGCGTTGACCACCGTTCGAAAGCGCCCCTCCACCTTTCGGTCGGGGAACTCGAGCCCCTCGCTCATGTTGTAGTAGGCGACGAGGTCTTTGGTGCGACCGAGGAAGCGCTCCAGGAACTCGCGCAGGGGGACGTACCGGGTGGTGCCGTCGGGCTCGACCCACGGGTAGACATCGCGCACGTTGCCGTGCAGCAGGAACATGCTCGCTTCGCCGGAGACGTAGCGAAGGCGGAGCTCCTGGGCCCAAGGCGGCAGGGAGTCTTCGGGGGTGTTGGCGCGCTGCACGGGGGCTCCGAGGCGGGGAATCCTCTCCCCTCTAATCGCGGCTGGGGACCGGGTCAGGGGGAGAGCGAGGGGCCGCGCGACCGGCGCGGCGGAGCGCTGGGAGGGCAGCGGCGACCGCCGCGTGGAGCGCGTCGAGGCGCGCGTCGAGATCGACCACGTCGCCGTCTGG
>JBDQIL010000634.1:0-3724 GCA_040264415.1 Myxococcota bacterium | reverse complement strand
GCGTCGAGGCGCGCCGGGCCGAAGACGTGGTGATTCCACGACACGTACCAGCGCTTCTGATGCCGGGTGCGGGGCAGGTCGGCCTGCAGGCCCGCGATGGCGGCCTCGTAGGCGGCGATCTCCTCGTCGTCCCACTCGCCGTCGCCGTCGGCGTCCCACCAGCTCAACAGCGCCTCGGCGGTGGCCTGGGCGTCGCGGGCCTCTCCCTCGAGGGTGAGCGTGCGCTCGAGGGCCTCGACCGCGGCGGCCTCCTCGTCGAGGTGGCGGGCGCGCAGCCGGTCGGCCTCTTGGCGGAGCTCGTGCAGCAGGTGGGCCTCGCGCCACCGCGACGGCATCAGCCCGAGCCGCATGAGCGCCCACGGGGCGAGCAATCCGGTGCCGGGGATGGGGAAGAACTCGAGGGCGAGCACGAGCAGCCCGGCCGGGGCCATCCGCAGCAGGTCGTGAAGCTGGGCCCGGGCCTGGTCGCGCTCGGCCGGCGTGATGGGCTCTCCCGCACGGGCCCGGCGGATGATGTCCATGACGTCGCGGCTCTCCTGCAGCTCCCCCAGCAGGTGCCGCCACTGCTTCGACGCGAAGGTCGAGGCGGTGCGGGTCCAGCGACGGAAGACGCCAGGCGGCCGCTCGAGCGCCTCGAGCTCGGGCTCGAGCTGGTGGAGGTGATCGGCAGAGACGCCGCGCTCTTCGAGCCACTCGGCGAGCTGGGCGATCCGGTTGTCGTCGTGCGCAGGCATGGTGCGGCCACGGCCGGGGTTCGTCGGCGGCTCTAAGCCGCCACCGCCCCCCCGCGCACTACAGCCGTCCGCCGCCTGCGGCCGCGATCGCGCGACGCAGCTCGACGAGCTCGCTGGGGGCGAGCAGGTCCTCGAGCTCGACGCGCCCCTCCTGGCGCAGCTCCATGCGCGCCGCCTCGGCGGCCTCCGGCGAGAGCTCGCCGGCCTCGACCCGCCGCTGGATCGACGCCCCCTCGGTCATGAGCTCGTCGTAGAGAGCCAGCACGGCATCGGCGATGTCATTGGGGAGGGCCGCGCCTGCGGCCCAGGCCTCGACCGCGTCGAGCACCCGGGCCCGCTGCCCGGCCGCCCCGTCATCCGAGGCGAGATCGGCGGGCGTGGGGGCGGGCGGGGCGCCGCCCCCAGCGCCCGCGGCGGCGCCGGATCCCGCGCCGGGCGGCGGCGCGTCGTCCACCCCCGCGCTGCGGCGGGCTGCTTCGACCGCCGGCCGGCCCGCGGCGGCGTCGGGGGGGGCAGCCGTCGATCGGGCCGGGGCGGGCCCGGCCGACGCCGCCGAGGCCGCCGGCCCCTGCATCGGCGGCGCGTCGAGGGCCCGCGCCCCCATCCAGAACACCCCAGCCAGCGCGGCCACCGACAGGGCCGCCAGGGCCAGTTGGGCGCGGCCGGCCACTCAGCTCGGCTCGCCGAGGCGGGCGACCGCGGCGGCTCGCCACGCGTCGTAGAGGGCCTCACTGTAGAGCACGAAGCGCACCTCGCCGAGGTCGTGGCCGTGCTCTACGGCGGCGCGGATCGCGATCTCGGCGGCCTCGGCGGCCGGGTAGCCGTAGATCCCACATGAGATCGCCGGGAAGGCGATGGTGCGCAGCTCATGGTCGCGGGCCAGCTGCAGGCTCGAGCGATGCGCCTGGGCCAGGTGGCCCGCCGGATCGGGGTCGCGCGAATAGATCGGGCCGACCGTGTGGATGACGAAGCGCGCCGGCAGGTCACAGCCCGGCGTGAGGCGCGCCTCGCCCGTGGGGCACCGCACACCGCCCACGGACGGGATCCGCCGGCACGCCGCGATCAGGTCGGGGCCGGCCGCGCGGTGGACCGCGCCGTCGACCCCGCCGCCGCCCAGCAAGGTGGGGTTGGCGGCGTTGACGATGGCGTCGGCCTCGACCCGCACGAGGTCGCCTCGCTCGAGGGCGAGCGCGCCGCCCCCGGGCCGGTCCCACCGCTCCATCAGTAGCTGCGGTCGCGCCGCTCCAGCTGCTCCGCCTGCGTCTTGCAGTCGATGCACTGGGTGGCCACCGGCCGCACCAGCAGGCGCTTGTAGGTGATGGCCTCGCCACAGGTCTCGCACATGCCGTACTCGCCCTCTTCGATGCGCTGCAGCGAGTTGCGCATCTTGCCGATCATGTGCCGCTCGCGGCCAGCGATCCGCAGCACGAAGTCGCGATCGGACTCGCTGGTGGCTAGATCGAGCGCGTCGGCGTCTTGGGCGCGGTCTTCGGTGAGTTGGCTCACCGCGTTGCGGCTGTTGCCCGTCAAGATGTTGAGCCGCTCCTTGATGATGCCCAGCAGGTGCCGGACCTCTTCGGAGCTCAGGTACTCGTCGGGCGGAAGCTGGGTCTGCTCGTGGTCGCTCATGGAAATCTCCAGGCACTGGCCGGGCCGAGGGGCGACGGAGTCTGCCACACCATCCGCACCGCCGCTACCCCCCCGTCAAAGAGAGGTCAAGCCAGCCGGGCCCCCGGGGGCGCTCAGAACGGGTGCTCGGACAGCAGGTAGAACTGAATCAGCGGCCGGCGGGTGGGGTCGTCCCGGTACCGCTCGACGCCCACGCCCAGGTCGGCGCGCACCACCAGCAGATCGTTCGCGTTGATCCGCAGGCCACCGCCCGCGGTCACGTGAGGGTCGAGGCCTTCGTCGGGCTCGTCCCACACGACCACCTGCGCCGCGTCCACGAAGGGCACGAGCATGAAGGACAGGTCGACCTTTCGGAGGACCGTCGCGGCGCCCACGCGGAAGCGCACCTCTCCCTGAAGCGCGAACACCGCGTCGCCCCGAAGCCGCGCAGACGGCAGCCCCCGGAGCAGCGTGCCGCCGCCGACGATCGTGTTGCTCAAGCCGCCGAGGTGGGCGCGGGTGAAGAACGGCGGCGCGCCCCAGACCGCGTCCGCCATCACCCGACCGGCCAGGATGACCCGCTGGTGGGGCGCCCACCAGCGACGCGCCGAGGTGTGCATGCCCGTGGCGATCCAGTCCGAGCCGAACCACGGGCCCGCGGATCGGCCCGCGAAGTCGAGCGCGACGCCATCGTAGGGGTCGATCTCGTTGGTGCGGGTGTCGTAGAACGCCCCCACCTGCGCCCAGGCCATGCGGCCGCCGCCGGCGCCCTGCGGCCGCTCGAGCTCGAGCTGGCTGCCCGGGAGCCGCGTGATGCTCTGGAAGCGGAGGTCGTAGCCCCCGTACAGCTCCCAGCTGCTCCCTCGAAGGCTGCGACGCGCGGTCAGCCGGGTGCGCCAGCTGCGCTGCTCCCACTGGTGGAAGTCGGGGTCGACCGTGGGATCCACGCGGGGGGTGTCGTTGCCCAGCCCGAAGAAGGGCGCCTGGGTCCAGACCAGGCGCCGCACCTCTCCGCCGATGCGCCACCGGCTGCCCCCGAGGGCCGGCAGGTCCCAGCTGACGTAGTGGCTCTGGTAGCCACCCGTGGTGGCGTAGCCCTGGGCGGCGACCGACGCCTTGAAGGGCTGCAGCCCGCTGGGATCGGCGAAGACGAGCTGACCGAAGGCCCCGCCGCCCAGCTTGGTGTTCGAGTCGTAGGTGACCAGCGGCGCGCCGAAGCCCGCCATCTTCGAGCGGGGCGCGGGTTCGGCCGCCTCTGAGACGGGGGCGGGACCGGCCGCGGACGACGCGGAGGGGGCGTCGGCGGCGCCCGCTGGGCCGGCCAGGGCGAGCGCCAGCAGGGCGGCGACCATGCGCCCTCCCGGGCCGTCGGGGTGCAGAGG
>JBDQIL010000633.1:0-3728 GCA_040264415.1 Myxococcota bacterium | reverse complement strand
GCGCCCTGCTCGAGACCCTCGAGCGCGACCCCGACCCCGCCGTGCAGCGCGCCACGGTCATGGCGCTGCAGGCCCGCTTCGACGCGCTGGCGCCCGCCATCCCGCTCTTCCCCAGCCCGTCGTGGGGCCAGGCCAACACCAAGCGCTTTGTGGGCTTCCCGTCGGCCAGCGACCCCTACGCGCTGCTCTCCCCCCACAAGGCCCCCGAGGCCCTGCTCGTGCTCACCCAGCTCCACGCCCGCGACGACGGGGCGGCGGCCGTGGAGGCGGCGCCATGAGCGCCCTCGCCGGCGTGCGCGGGTCGGCCGGCTTCTTGCTGCGGCGGCTGGGCTTCTACGCCCTGGCCGGCTGGGTGGCCCTCACGCTCAACTTCCTCATCCCGCGCATGATGCCGGGCGACCCGGCGACGGTCATGTTCGCCCGCTTTCAGGGGGAGCTCGAGCCCGCCGCCATCGACGCCCTGCGCGAGGCCTACGGGCTCACCGACGCCCCGATCTGGAGCCAGTACCTCGACTATTCGGCGGCCCTGCTGCGCGGAGACCTGGGCATCTCGGTGGCCTTCTTCCCCGCGCAGGTCACCGACGTCATCGGCGTGGCGCTGCTGTGGACCGTGCTCTTGGCCGGCACCGCCGTGCTCATGAGCTTCGGGCTGGGCACCGCGCTCGGGGCCCTGGCGGCCTGGCGCCGCGGCGGCTGGCTCGACTCGGTGATGCCGCCGCTGCTGTCGTTCCTGGGCGCCTTCCCCTACTTCTGGGTGGCCATGGCGGCGGCCTGGGTGCTGGGCTTCCAGCTCGGCTGGTTTCCCCTGCGCCACGCCTACGACGCCGGCCTGACCCCCGCGTGGTCCCTCGACTTCGTGCGGTCGGTGGCCAGCCACGCCGTGCTGCCCGCGGGCACCATGGTGCTGGCCAGCCTGGGCGGCTGGCTGCTGGCCATGCGCAACACCATGGTGGGGGTCTTGGGCGAAGACTACGTCACCTACGCACGCGCCCGGGGCCTCTCGCCGGGCCGCATCGGGCTGCACTACGCCGCCCGCAACGCCGCCCTGCCCAACCTCACCGGCTTCGGCATGGCGCTGGGCTTCGTGCTGTCGGGCGCGCTGCTCACCGAGATCGTCTTCGCCTACCCGGGCCAGGGCTACCTGCTCATCACCGCCGTGCGCGCGCAGGACTACCCGCTCATGCAGGGGCTGTTTCTGACCATCACCGTGGCCGTGCTGGCGGCCAACTGGCTGGTGGACGTGGCCACCGTGGCCCTCGACCCCCGGACCCGCGCGTGACCCTGCTCACGTCACTCTGGGACAACCGCAAGGCGCGCGTGGGCGTGGCGCTGCTGCTGTTCATCGTGGTGGCCGCCATCCTGGGCCCGCTGTTCACGCCCGATCCTGCGGCGTGGCTGGGCGAGCCCCTGCAGGCGCCGTCGGCGAAGCACTGGCTGGGCACCACCGGCATGGGCCAAGACGTGCTGGCCCAGACGCTGGCCGGCGCGCGGCTCACCCTGGCCGTGGGCTTCGCGACCGGGCTGCTGGTGGTGGCCCTGGGCGCCTTCATCGGCGGCACCGCCGGCTACCTGGGCGGCCGCACCGACGAGCTGCTCACCCTGCTCATCAACGTCTTCCTGGTCATGCCCGGCCTGCCGCTCATGGTGGTGCTGGCGGCGTGGCTGCCGGCCGGCCCGCTCACCATGATGGGCGTGATGGTGCTCACCGGCTGGGCCTGGAACGCGCGGGTGCTGCGCAGCCAGGTGCTCACCCTGCGCCGCCGCGACTTCGTGGCCGCCGCCGTGGTGAGCGGTGAGCCCGCCTGGCGCGTGGTGCTGGTGGAGATCCTGCCCAACATGGCGTCGCTGCTCACCGCCTCGTGGATCGGCGCCACGGTCTACGCCATCGGCGCCCAGGTGGGCCTCGAGTTCCTGGGCCTGGGCGACCTCAACCTGGTCACCTGGGGCACCAACCTGTACTGGGCCACCAACGACGCGGCCCTGCTCACGGGCTCGTGGTGGACCTTCGTGCCCACCGGCCTCGGCGTGGCGCTCACCGGCTTCGCCCTCACCCTCATCAACTTCGGCATCGACGAGGTCACCAACCCGCGCCTGCGGGCCAGCCGCGACCGACAGGGCCCGCCCACCAGCACCCCGGTGCTGTCTCCCCCCGGAGGCGCCCGTGGCTGAGCCGCTGCTCGCGGTGCGCGATCTGGGCGTGTCGTATGGCATGCCGCCCGCCGGCGTGCAGGCCGTGCGGTCGCTCAGCTTCACGGTCGAGCCGGGCGAGATCGTGGGCCTGGTGGGCGAGTCGGGCAGCGGCAAGTCCACCGCGCTCATGGGCATGCTGCGGGTGCTGCCCCCGCCCGCGGTCATCACCGGCGGCTCGGTGCGCTTCGACGGCCGCGAGGTGCTGGCCATGACCGAAGCCGAGCTGCGCGCCTGGCGCTGGAGCGAGGTGTCGCTGGTCCCCCAGAGCGCGCTCAACGCGCTCAACCCGATGCTGTCGGTGGGCCAGCACGTGGCCGACACGCTGGCCGCCCACGGGGTGACCGACCGGGCCGAGGTGGGGCGCCGCGGGGCCGACCTCCTGCGCCTCGTAGACATCGACCCCGTCCACCTCGACAGCTACGCCCACACCCTGTCGGGCGGCATGCGGCAGCGGGTGGCGGTGGCCCTGGCCCTGGCCCTCGAGCCGCGCCTGGTGGTGATGGACGAGCCCACCACGGCCCTCGACGTGGTGGTCGAGCGCGAGATCTTGCAGCGCATCGTGGCGCTCCAGCAGGAGCGCGGCTTCGCGGTGCTCTTCATCACCCACGACCTCAGCCTGCTGATGGAGATCGCCCAGCGCGTGGGGGTGCTGTACTCGGGCGAGCTGGTGGAGCTGGCCCCCACCCAGGCCCTGCGCGACGGCGGCCGGCACCCCTACACCCGCGGGCTGTTGGCCGCGATGCCCCGGGCCTTCGGTGATGGCCAGCCCGTAAGCATCCCCGGCGCCCCGCCGCGACTCGACGCGCCGCCGTCGGGCTGCCGCTTTCACCCCCGCTGCAGCCAGGCCACCGACCGCTGCTCGGCGGGGATCCCGGCTTTTGAGTCGCTTGGCCCTGCGCATGGCGCGGCCTGTCATCACCTCGATCGGGCCACGGCCGCGGGGGCGCCATGACGGCCCCGCTGCTTGAGGTGCAAGGCCTGGGGGTGCGCTTTTCGGTGGGCAACAGCCTGCGCAAGCGGTGGCTGCGGGCCGCTCACGACGTCTCGTTCACGCTCCAGCGCGGCGAGATCCTGGCCCTGGTGGGCGAGTCGGGCAGCGGCAAGTCCACCATCGCCCGGCTGATCGCCCGGCTCGAGCGGCCCAGCGCCGGCGCCATCCGGCTCGACGGCGACGACGTGCTGCAGACCGAGCCCCGGGGCGCATCGCGAGCCTACCGCCGCCGGGTGCAGATGGTCTTCCAAGACCCCTTCTCGAGCATCAACCCCGCCCACCGCATCTCGCACGCGGTGGAGCGGCCCCTGCAGATCCACGGCGCGGCCACCGGCGACGCGCTGCGGCCCGCCGCCCTGGCCCTGCTCGAGCGGTGCGGCCTCAAGCCCGCCACGCTCTACATCGACCAGCACCCCCACAGCCTGTCGGGCGGCCAGCGCCAGCGGGTGGCCATCGCCCGGGCCCTGGCCCCCGGCCCCGATCTGCTGCTGGCCGACGAGCCCACCAGGGCCAGGATCTCGCCGCGCTGGAGCGTGAACGAGACGTC
>JBDQIL010000632.1:0-3728 GCA_040264415.1 Myxococcota bacterium | reverse complement strand
CGGGCTCGGGCTCGGGCTCGTCTCCTCCGGGATCGGGCTCGGCGGCGCCCGGGTCGTCGGAGGGGCTGTCGCTGGGGTCGGCGTCGCCGTCGGTCGGGTCGTCGGGCCGCTCCGCGAGGAACCCGGGGTCGTCGTCGGTCTCGGCCCCGGGCTCGTTCAGGTCGGTGATGCTCCAGTCGGTGGCACAGCCGGTGGCGACGACGAGCGAGAGGACGAAGGTGAGGCGGGACATGGCGGGCTCCAGGGCTGCAGGGCTGCATCCATCGTGCCCGGACCCGTACATCAGGAAAAGCGAATCATTCTGACGCCAAGCATCAAGAAATCTGCTCCTTTGACGATCCAAGCAGCAGCGCCCGAAAGCGGCTGGCCGCGCGGCCCAGCGGCCGGTCGGATCGGTGCACCAGGCGCGGGTGGTAGGTCCACCGGTGGGTGCGGTGGAGGATGGGCGCCAGCGCGCCGGTCTTCAGATCATCGGCGATGAGGTGGACGGGGAGCCACCCGAAGCCCACCCCGGTGCGCGCCGCGAGCCGCTTACTGTGGAAGTCAGACAGGTAGATGACGTGCCGGCTGCCATGGAAGCTCTCTTTGGGGGTGCGGGCGAACCGCGGCGACGAGTCCTTCACCACCAGCTCGACGTGGCGCCGCAGGTCGGGCTCGGCGTGGGTGTGGGCGGGGTGGCCCGGCGCCGCGACCAGCAGCATCTCGATGGGCGGCAGGGGATCGATGTGGAGGGGGTCGTCTTCGGGGTCGAAGTCGAGGATCACCATCAGCGCGGCCTCGTCGGACTGCCAGCGGTCGGGCACGCCCTCTTGGTACTCGAGGTCGAGCCGCACCCGGGTGGGGACACCCTCGGCGGTGAGCTGCGCGAGGGCGCGGGTGAGGGGCTCGAGGGGCACCACCCCATCGACCACCACCTGCAGCTCGGGCTCCCAGCCGTCGCGCAGCTCTTGGGCCACCACCTCGAGCCGACGGGCCTCGCGCAGCACGTCGCGGGCCGCGAGCAGCAGCCGCCGCCCGGCCGGGGTGAGCACCGCGCGGTTGCCCAGCCGCTCGAAGACCGGAACGTCGAGCTGCTCCTCCAGGGTGCGCACGGCGTAGCTCACCGCCGACGGCACCCGGTGCAGCGCCGCGGCGGCCTTGGCGAAGGTGCCGTGACGGTCGATGGCGTCGAGCACCAGCAGCTGGTCGAGGGTGTGGCGCAGGGGCATGGTCGCTCGGGGAGGAGCCAGCATAGCGCCGACCGCCCCGGGTCCGCCGCGCGGCGGCCGGGCTCAGCCGTACTTGGGCTGGTGGAGCTGCACCCGCGGCCCGCCCGGCAGCGTGATGTGCGTCGTGAAGCCGAAGCCTCGATCGGCGATCTCGGTGTCGAAGACGCCGCCCCGCCCCTTGATCCCCGCGACCCTGGCCTCGAGGTCGTCGCGCACGAACGACACGTCGTGGGTGCCGGCGGGCGGCGAGCCCTCGAAGCCGGTGGGGTGCTCGCCCAGGTCGGCCTTGGGCAGGTCGTAGATCAGCCAGCCACCGCCGATGTCGTTGGCCGGGAGCTGCAGCACGTCGCGCAGGGCGGCCCGGGTGGCTGCGGCGTCGCTGGAGGAGACCATGCCGTGAAGGCCGGTGATCATGGGAGGCTCCGGGGCGCTGGGGGCGCGGCGGATCGCGGTCGGCTCAGGTTAGTTCGAGCGGGTGACGCCGCCCGACGACCGACACCGCCAGCCCAACCGCTTCGTCGACAGCGATCACCCCGCCGTGGTCGCGTATGCCCACGACGTCGCGGGCGGCCGGGCACGACGCGAGGCCGCGGTGGCGCTGTACTACGCCGTGCGCGATGGCCTGCGGTACAACCCCTGGCGGGTGGGGCTCTCCCCCGACGACTACACCGCCAGCGGCGTGCTCCTCCGGGATCCGACCGAGGGCGGGCACTGCATCGACAAGGCCAACCTGCTGGCGGCGGCGTGCCGGGCCGTGGGCATCCCCAGCCGCCTGCACTTCGCCAACGTCCGCAACCACGTGGGCACCGCAGACCTCGAGAAGGCGCTGGGCACCGACCTGCTGGTCTTTCACGGCTACGCCGAGCTGTGGCTGGGGGGGCGCTGGGTCGCCGCCACGCCCGCCTTCAACCGCGGGCTCTGCGAGAAGCTGGGGGTGGCCCCGCTCGAGTTCGACGGCACCCGCGACAGCGTCTTCCAGGAGTACGACCGGGCCGGCGGGCGCTTCATGGAGCGCGTCACCGACCACGGACACCACCCGGGCGTCCCCTTCGACGCCATGATCGCCGAATGGACCCTGCACTACCCCCACATCATCGAGAGCGGCCGGTGGGCCCTGCGGCCCGGCGCCGCCAAGGCGCCAGGTCGCGGGCCGACGGCCTGAGCCGGGCTCAGTCGGGGCAGGCGAGGCCGGGGCCGAAGGCGCCCACGGTCCACCAGTCGTAGCTGCTCAGGGTCTGGCTGGTGGTCACGTCGCAGGTCTCGCCGGTGCTGTCGTCGAAGTAGACGACCCGCACGGTGGCGGTGGCCGGGCCGTTGCCGTGATCGCTGTAGTAGTGCACCTTCACCTCGTAGAGGTTGCCCGACGTCTCGGGCGTCGAGGTGAAGGTCTCGGGCCCGTAGCCGTCGATATCATCGATATCGAGCTCGCCCCAAGGCTGCCGCATGCTGTAGTAGGCGACCTCGCTGTTCGCGCTGTAGACGTGGGTGTCGAGGTCGGTGTCGTCTTGATCCCACGACAGCAGCACCAGCATCTCCTGGGCCGGGGGGTCGGCCTTGTCGCAGAAGCTCACGGTGTAGGACTCGCCCGCGCCGTCGAGCTGGTCGTCGGTGTCGAGCTGCACGACCGCGTAGCCGCCGGTGAGGCTGAAGTTCTCGTTGACCTCGCCGTTGCGAACCGGCACCTCGATGTTGCGGTAGGTGGCCTTGTCTTCGGCGCCGAACTGGATGCGCAGCCAGGCAGAGGTCACGCTCGGGTCGACCGTGAAGGCCTTGACGTTGAGCACCGCGGGGAAGCTGTCGTCGCAGGCCACGTCGGCGGTGGCGTTGCCGGTGGAGGCGTCGGCCTCCCAGCTGCCGCTGCTCTTCGGGGTGACCACGACCTCGGACCACACCGACTCGGGGTCGTCGCCCGCCGCGATGTCGTCGCCGCCGGTCTCGCCGCCGGGGTCGTTGCCCGGGGGGTCGGGCTCGGTGGCGGCGGGCGCGCAGGTGAGGCGCACGTCGCGGGGCAGGGCGAAGGTGTCGGCGCCGCCATCGACCGACAGCGTGATGGCCGACGAGCTGTCGACCACCTTGGTGTCTTCGTTGAAGCCCACCACGTCGGAGGAGCACTGCACCGAGCCGTCGTCGCCGGTGGCCACGAGCACGTAGAGCAGGTCGGCCGGCACGTCGGAGATGGTGAAGTCGGTGCCGTCCCACTCGACCGGCAGCGCGCCGCCGTCGGAGCTCTCGGCCGGCGTGTCGAGCTTGCTGACGTCCACCCGGCCGAAGCAGTCCTGGTCGTCGCCGTCGAGGCAGTAGCTGGTGTCGAACGCGTCGGTGTTGTCGGTGCGCGTGTAGAGCTGCAGGCTGTAGGCGGCGGGGGCGGTGCCGTCGATGGCGACCGATCCCTCGACCTGAACGCGGATGAGGTCGGAGGCGATGCCGCAGCCGGCGAGGGGGGCCATGAGGAGGGCGAGGGAGGCGCGCATGGGGGCTCCAGGCGAGGGGGAGCGCCGTGGCTATTGCACGGGGCCATCG
>JBDQIL010000631.1:0-3735 GCA_040264415.1 Myxococcota bacterium | reverse complement strand
GGGCGACGCTACCGGCGGGCAGCGGGCCGACCGGCGCGCAGGCGGCCGCCGTCAGCAGGCCACCCAACAGCGCAGGCGCGGCGAGGCGATGGGTCGCGGGCATGGGGCCTCCCGAGGCGCCAGACGCTACCATCCCCGCGATGCGCCCCCTCAACGACCGCTACAGCACCCGAACCCGGATCGGCCACGGGGGCGTGGGAGAGGTGTACGAGGGCTGGCAACACCGGCTCGACCGACCGGTGGCCATCAAGCTCCTGCGCAAGGAGCTCACGGCGAACCCGAAGGCGGTGGCCCGCTTCGAGCGCGAGGCCCGCACGACCTGCCTGCTGCGCCACCCCAACGTGGTGACCGTCATCGACGTGGGCACCGCGTGGGACGGGCGGCACTTCGTGGTCATGGAGCTGCTCGAGGGGGAGACGCTCGCCGATCGGCTGGAGCGGCGCGGTCGCCTGCCCATCGACGAGGCCCTCGACATCGCCTGGCAGGTCGTCCGGGGGATGGGCGCCGGAGAGGGCGTGGGGCTGGTCCACCGCGACCTGAAGCCCGAGAACATCTTCGTCCTCCAAAGCGACCACGTGAAGGTGCTCGACTTCGGTCTCGCGACGCTGCTCGAGGGCGGCGGGTCGGGGTCGAACCCCACTCCGACGCAGCTGGCCGAGCTCGCCGAGGACCCCACGCTGGGTCGCAGCGGGCGACCCGCTCGGCTCACCCGCCCCGGCGCGCTCATGGGCACCCCCCGCTACATGGCGCCCGAGCAGGTCATGGGCCAGGCGGTCGATCACCGCTCCGACCTCTACAGCTTCGGCGTGATCCTCTTCGAGATGTTGAGCGGCCGCACGCCCTTCGAGGGCCCGCGCGCCCGCGACTTCATGCTGCAGCACAAGGAGGACCCGCCCCCGCCCCTGCGCGTGCACTGCGCCGATGCCCCCGAGGCGCTGTCGCGACTGGTCGACCGGCTGCTCGAGAAGGACCCCGCCGACCGCTTCCCGAACTGGGCGGCGCTGGCCAAGGCGCTCCGCGAGGTCTCGGGTCGGCGCCGCCCTGGGGGCGGCCGCGTACAACCCACGCGAGAGAGTCGGCCCACCGAGCCCTACCGCTTCCTCAACCCCTTCACGGCTGCCAGCCGCGGCATCTTCTTCGGCCGAGAGCGCGACCTCCGCCTCTTCCGCGAGACCTGGACCCACTCGGACCAGCCCCCGCTGGTGATGCTCACCGGCGCGAGCGGGGTGGGCAAGACCAGCTTTCTCTCGGCGCGGGTGGTGCCCTGGCTCGAGGCCTCGGGTCACCGGGTCTACCGCGTGCGCGGCACGCGGCGCCCCCTGCTCCAGGTCGCCCATCAGCTCGCGCGAGACCTGGGGCGCGGCGACGACGCGCGCGACGAGACCGCCCTGTCCGGCCTCATCGATCGACTGCTCGCCGACGACGAGGGGCACACGGTCGTGCTGGTCCTCGACCAGCTTGAGGAGGTGCTGACGGCCGGCGGGGCCGCCGAGGCCGGCTGGCTGAAGGCGGGGCTCTCCGCCGTGCTCAGCAGCGGCGATCCCCGCGTGCGGGCGCTCCTGTCGGTGCGCGAGGACTACCTCGGCGCCATGTTGCGCGCGCTGCACCCGCTGCCGGTCGATCTGCTGGCACGCACGCTGCCCCTGCGGCCGCTCGAAGCCGAGGACATCCACGCCGCCCTCATCGGGCCGGGCCGCCTCGACCTGCCGGTGGACTACCCACCCTTCACCTTCGAGGACGGCCTCGCTGCAGAGATCGTGGCTGACCTGATGGGAGACCGGGCGGGCGAGGTCGCGCCGCGGGTGCAGCTGGTGGGCGCCCAGCTCTGGGAGATGGTCCGCGACGACGACCCACCGCTCGTCATCGGCCGCCACCACTACCAGGACCGGCTGGGCGGGGCCCAAGGCATCCTCGCGCGCATGCTCGACGAGGCCATCGCCGGCCTGAGCCCCGAGGATCAGGGCGTGGCCAAGGAGCTCCTGCGCGCGCTCACGCACCTGCCGGGGTCGGCCACCAGCCGCCCCGCGCCCGAGTCCGAGCTGGTCCACTACGGCGGCGACGCCGAGCGCCGGCGCGCCGTGCTCCGCCAGCTCGAGGATCGGTTCCGGTTGGTCCACGGCTACGCCGACGATCGGTGGCCCGGCGAGCGGGTCTGTCGCATCGCCCACGAGGCCCTCATCCGGCGCATCCAAGACTACGGCGAGGAGGGCAGCGAGCGAAACCGGGCCCGACAGGTCTTCCATCAGGGCTTCAGCCTCTGGCTTCGCAGCGGCGGCTCCGAAGACGACCTGCTGCCCGAGCAGCACTACGAGATCGTACAGCGCCACATCGGCGACCTCGTGCTGCGGTCGGCGCAGGAGCGCCGCTTCTACGAGGCCAGTCAGGAGCGGCACAACGATGGGTGGATACGCCGCGAGGAGGAGCGGCGCCGGCGCGCGTTCCGCCGCCAGCTTCAGCTCACCCTGGTGCCGGCGGCGCTGCTGGTGGCAGGCATGGTGCTCGGCCAGGCGGTCTCCCAGTGGCTCACCCTGCCGGTGGCTCGGGCGCGCCTGCTCGACGCGATGGCCGTGTCGTCGGCCGACTTGTC
The DNA here is from genome assembly GCA_040264415.1 of Myxococcota bacterium. Taxonomy (GTDB): domain Bacteria; phylum Myxococcota_A; class UBA796; order UBA796; family UBA2385; genus M30B51. The sequence continues at coordinate 1,148 of JBDQIL010000631.1, read as the reverse complement.
GGGGGCGCAGCTGCGCGGGGCCAGCCTGCGGGGCCTCCGCATGGCCGAGTGGGATCTGTCGGGCGCCGATCTGACCCAGGCCGATCTCACCGGGGCCGATCTGACCAAGGCCAACCTCACCGGCGCGGCGCTGGGCGGCGTGACCCTCGAGCGGGCCAACCTGAATCAAGCCACCTTGGTCGCGCCGCACCTGTGGGACGCCAACCTTCGCTTCGCCGACCTGCGCCAGGCCCGCATCGACGCGGACCTGCGTGGCGCAGACTTTCGCGGGGCGATCTACTCGCGGACCACCACCTGGCCGGACCGGGCCGCTCCCGAGGGGGCCATCGGACCAGGCGGGCGGGCCCCCGGCCTGACGCGCCCCGGCGCCAACGTCGACGGCATGGACCTCTTCGACTTCCACGCGCCCGGGGCCTACCTGCCGGGCATGCACATGCAGCGGGGGAGCCTGTTTCAGGCCTCTCTGCGGGGCGCCAACCTGCAGGGCGCCACCCTCACCCGCGTCGACCTGCAGCGGGCCGACCTCTCGGGCGCCGACCTGCGCGGCGCCACGCTGACCACCATCGAGGCGGTGCAGGCCGACCTCAGCGGCGTCGACCTGCGCGGCGCGGTGTTCAAGGGCGAGGTGGACCTGCGCCAGGCCCAGATGGCCGGGGCGAATCTCTGCGGCGCCGATCTCTCCCAGGCCAACGTGCAGCGCGCCTCGTGGGACGGCGTCATCGCATGCGAGCGCACCATCTGGCCCGCCGGCCGGGCGCCCGAGGGCATCGCCGCGCCCCCGAGCGGGGATCTGCAACCACGGTGAACCGGCAGCGCGCGCGCAAGCTGATACCCTGACGAGCAACCCTCGGAGGTGTCCATGCCCCCCCAAGGTCGCGTCGGCGACAACGCGCTCGTCCCCGCAGACGTCCACGGCAAGCCCTGCTGCCCCCACCCGGCCACCGGTCCGGCGAGCCAAGGCTCGCCCGACGTGCAGATCAACGGGATGTCCGCGCTCCGCATCGGCGATCCCGGCAGGCACGCCGCATGCTGCGGCCCCAACAGCTGGAACGCTGCTGCGGGCAGCGGAACCGTCACCATCAACGACATCCCCGCGCACCGTCTGGGCGACCAGACCTCGCACTGCGGGGGGGTCGGAACCCTCATCG
>JBDQIL010000630.1:0-3746 GCA_040264415.1 Myxococcota bacterium | reverse complement strand
CGACCGCCACCAGCATCGCGCTCCGCCGGGGCGCGTCCACGAGGCGGCGGACGGTGGCCACCACCCGGTCCCGCGCGGCCGCGGCCGGGCCCCCGCCCTCGCCCCCGTCACGCCGCTGCTGCCGGAGCAGGCGGGCCGAGAAGCTGGGGATGACCAGCACGCTCACCACGAGGCTGAGCAGCACCGCCACCGTGATGGCGACCGCGACGTCGCGCAGCAACTCGCCCACCTCGTCCTGCCAGGCGAGGATCGGCAGGAAGACCGCCGCGGTGGTGAGCGTGCTCGCGACCAGGGCGCCCCACACCTCGCGGGCGCCCTCGAGGGCCGCCTCGGCGGGCGGCACCCCGCGCCGGCGCCAGGTGTCGATGTTCTCGAGCACGACGATGGCGTTGTCGACCACCATCCCCACCGCGAAGGCCATGCCGGCGAGCGAGACCACGTTGACCGTGCGGCCCAGCAACTGCATGCCCAGCGCGGTGCCCACCACGCAGACGGGGATGGCGGTCGCGACCACGGCCGACGCCGGCGCAGAGCGCAAGAACAGCAGCAGCACGCCGATGGCGAGGGCCCCACCGAACAGCAGGTTGTTGCGGATGAGGGACAGCGCGCCGCGGATGTAGGCGCGCTGGTCGCTCACCACCTGGATCTCGAGGCCGCGCGGCGACAGCAGGTCGGCGTTGATGGCGTCGGTCTCGTCGAGGATGGCCTCGGTGACCTCGAGCACGTTCGCCCCCGACTCTCGGTCGAAGAGCAGGGCCAGGGCGTCGTCGCCGTTGACCAGCACGTGGCGGTCGGGCGCCCGCAGGCCGATGGAGACGTCGGCCACGTCGCCCACCCGCAGCACGCTTCCGTCGGCGTCGACCCGGAGCACGGCGTCTTCGAGCCCCTCGGGCTGTCCGGGCGCCACCTGGGTGCGCACCACATAGCGGCGCTTGCCCAGCTCGAGGTTGCCGCCCGAGACGTCGGCCAGCTCGCGCTGCACCACCGCCACCAGCTCGCCCACGGGCACCCCGCGGGCGGCGAGCGCCGCGGGGTCGAACTGCACCTGCACCTCGCTGTCGCGGCCGCCGAAATAGCGCAGCCCAGCCACCCCGGGGATGCGATCGTAGCGGGGGATCACATTGTCGTCGACCCAGGTGCGGGCCGGGCGCGGGTCGACCCCATCCCGCCCCCGCAGCACCAGCACAGCGAGCGGCGGCCCGGCCGTGTCGGCGGTGGCCAGCGAGGGCTGCCGCGCCGCGTCGGGGTAGTCGGGCACCTGCGAGAGGCGGTTGGAGACCCGCACCAGGGCCTCCTCGAGGCTGGTGCCCACCTCGAACTCGAGGGTGACGGTGCCTTGCGAGTCGCTCGCCTCCGAGATCATGCGGTCGAGGCCCGAGACCGACTTCAGCACCTCCTCTTGCTCGAGGAGGATCTCGCGCTCGACCTCGCTCGGCGCCGCGCCCGGCCACGCGGTGGTGACCGTGATGGTGGGGATCGTCACGTCGGGCGTGAGCTGAATCGGCAGCCCCGACAGCGACAGCGCCCCGAAGAGCAGGACCAAGAGCACGCCCACCAGGACACCCACCGGCCGGGCGATGGCCAGGCGGATCATGGGGGACTCGCGGGCGCCTCGACGCGCACGGGCTGGCCCGGGCGCGCGCGCTCGTTGCCGCGCGTGATCACGCGGTCGCCGGGGGCGAGGCCCTCGCCCACCACCAGCGCCTCGGTGTCGGCGGTCGCGAGCACCTCGACGGTGACCGACACCGCGACGTCGCCGTCGAGCCGCATCACACGCGCCGACCCGGGCTGGAGCAGGAGCGCGTCACGGGGCACCTTCACGCCCTGGCCCGCCCAGGGGACCGGCAGGTCGACGTCGACCGCCTCACCCGCCGCCAGTCGCGACCCGGGGGCCGGCGTCAGGCGCACGAGCACCGTGCGGGTGTCGGGGTCGACGGCCGGCACGATGGCCGCCACCGTGGCCGCGCCCCCGGCTCCGAGGGCCGCGGTGGCCCCGGGCGACAGGGCCTGCGCGACCCGCCGCGGCACGCGGACGTGCACCTCGACAGCGTCGATGCTGACCAGCGTGAGGACCGGCTGCCCGACGGTCACCCAGTCGCCCGGGTCGACCGCGCGCGCCGTGACCACCCCGTCGAAGGGGGCCCGCACGCGGTGGCGCCCGAGGGTGGCCGCGGCCTCATCGGCGGCGGCCTCGAGGCTGGCCATGCGGGCCTCCTGGGCAGCGACCCGGGACCGGGCGTCGACCAGCTCTTCGCTCGACAGCACGCCGGAGGTCACGGCCTCTCGGCGGGCCAAGGCGGCCCGCAGTCGCTCGTGCTCGATCGACGCCTCGCGGGCGGCGGCCCGGGCGGCGGCGAAGCGAGCGGCGGCCGGGGCCCGGTCGATGTCGAGCAGCAAGTCGCCCGCCGCCACCCGGTCCCCCTCGCGCACCTGCACCGACGCGACCGGGCCCGCTGCCCCCGCGGCGAGGTCGGCGCTCTGCATCGCCCGCACGTCGCCCAGGGCCGGCCAGCGCTCGGTCAGGGTGCCCGCCTCGACCGCGCCCACCCGCACCAGCGGCGGAGGCCGGTCGGGGGAGGGGGCGCCGTCGGAGCCTGCGCAGGCCACCAAGAGCAGCACCGGGAGGAGGCTTCGCATGGCCAGCGGACTAACCTCGGCCGCGGCGGTGTCGATGCGGCGCGGGTGGCCCCCGAACCGCCCGCCCGGTACAGCCGGGCTTCGACCGGTGACCCCGTGACATCAGCCCCCATCGAGTCGCCCGCGGCGTCGGGCCCCAGGCGCTCCCTGCCGCTGAGCGGGCCGTGGCGGTGAGCCGCCACCGGCGCCTCGTGGTGCTCCGGGGGAGCCCGGCCCAGACTCGGGTCGCCGCGTCCCGCCTCTTGGCTCGCCTCGAGGCCGATCGCGTCTGCTGGGTGGGGGACGGCCCGGGCGCCGTGCCGCCCTCCCGCGCCGGGCACCTGCTGGGCCAGGGCTTCGACGCCGTGGTGCTCGACCTCCACGACGGCCTCGACCCCGACGTGCTGGGTCGGACCCACGGGCTGGTCTGGGGCGGCGGCGCGCTGGTGCTGCGCATGCCGCCGACGGGAGCGCCACCGCCGGCCCGCGCCAGCCTCGCCCTGCACCCGTTCTCTGTCGATGACGTGGGGCACCGGATGTGGGAACGGCTGGAGGCCGCCTTGGAGGGCTGGCCCGTCGGCCCTCCCGCGCCGTTGCCCGCCTCGGCGCGCGCCGCCGCGGCGACCCGCGACCAGGACGCTGCGGTGGCCGCGCTGCTGACCCTGTGGCGGGGGGCGCGGCCCACCTGCGTGGCGGTGCTCGCCGACCGTGGCCGGGGCAAGTCAGCGGCCCTGGGGCGCGCGCTGGGTGCCTGTTCTGGCCGCCGCGCGCGGGTGATCTCCCCCGATCCGGGCTCTGCGATGGAGGTCGCGCGCTTCGCGGGGCCCGTCGGCGGCCGCGATCTGCTCGCCAGCCCCGCCGAGGCGCTGGCGCTCGCCGGCCAGCTCGACCTCGTGGTGGTGGACGAGGCGGCTCGCCTGCCCGTGCCTGCGCTGCAGCGGATCGTCGGGGCTCACCCTGCCGCCGACCTCGCCTTCGCCACCACCACCCACGGCTATGAGGGGACGGGGCGAGGGTTCGCCCTGCGCTTGCTGCCGTGGCTCGAGGCGGTCGGGCGTCCGGCCGCGCGGCTGTCGCTCTGCGCGCCCATCCGGTGGGGCGAGGCCGATCCGGTGGAGGCGCTGGTCCGG
>JBDQIL010000629.1:0-3746 GCA_040264415.1 Myxococcota bacterium | reverse complement strand
GCCTATACCTCGACCTCATCCAGCGAGCTGAGGTCGAGCGTGGCCTGCAGCAGGTCGAGGTAGTTGCTGGCCCGGCGGTAGTCGTCGAGGGCGTCGTCGAAGCGTCCGGCCGCGTGCGCCGTTCGCGCCTTGACGAGGGAGTCGCGCGCCGGCTTGTACTCGAGGTTGGTGGGGTCGATGCGCCTGCGCACTGCCTTGTCGGCGGCGCCACACTGGGAGTGCAGTTGGATGGCGTTGCGGGCCAGGTTCTGGGCCCGCCGCAGCGCGGCCTGGGCCACCTTCAAATCGACCGTCGAGGTCAGCTTGCTGCCCAGCTTCTGGGCGCGCTCGAGCGCGAGCTGGATGGCGTCGATGGTGGGCTTGGGCATGTCGCTGACGTGGATGGCGCCGCCGCAGATCGTCTCCACCAGGTCGAGGTCTTCTTCCCAGGCGTCGTCCATCGAGACCCCGGACACCAGGGAGTCGCCCCCGCTGTTGGTCAGCCCGTCCAACCGCTCGCCGGTCTGCCGCATCTTCTTGGCCGACATGTGGGTCCAGCTGCACTCGTAGATGTCGGTGAACCAGGCTCGGAAGCAGGCCACAGCGGCCTCCTTCGAGTTGAAGCGGTAGGCGCCGATGTTGGGGTCGAACAGCTCGATGTCGGGCGCTCCCCCGATGTCTTCGGGGGCCGGACGGGTGACCCGCGCCGCGGTGGAGTGCCCTTCGGGGATGCGCAGGCCGATCTCGAAGCCCTGGGGCTCGCCCGGCTCGACGCTGTCGACCAGATCCGAGAGGAAGCCCTCAACGTCGCTGGCGGTGAGCTTGCCGCCCTCCACGAGCTTGGAGCCCTCCACGGTCAGCGGATCTTCCGGGACCGGCTCGATGCCGAAGGCCCGGTAGTTGGCGCTGGGAAGGATGGGTCCGCCGGTGCCGAACTGCTCTTGGCGCTTCCGCTCTGCGCGTTGACGTGCCAGCAGCGCGCGCTCGAGCTGGTCGCTGAGGTCGTCGACGTCGAGCTCGACGCCATCGTGTTCGACGGGCGCCGACGTGGCCTTCGCGAGCTCCTTGAGCTGCACGATGAGGAGCTTCTGGGCGAGGATCCCACCCGGTGCGTCCGCCAGTCGGGTCTGTACGTCGGTCAGCTGTGCGGTCAGATCCACCAGGGTGAAGTCCTCTTTGGGGTCCACCTCGTCGAAACCGAGCTCTCGCAGCAGGAGGTTCTCCGTGTCGATCTCGACCCGGCGTTCGTTGATGCGGCGGGTGAGATCGTCGCGCTCGGCGGGGAGCTCGGACAGCTCGGTCTTGAGGGTCGTGAGCAGCTCCTTGGCCGGCTCGATGTAGCTGGCCGCCCGCTTGAAGGCGGTGAGGTGGCTCTCGTCGTGTTCGACCGCCCGCATGCTCTGGAGGATGGTCCCCTCGAGCGTGCCCTGGGCCTGCCACCGGGTGTGCCGCGCCGTGATCTGGCCGTCGACGATCGTGCCCGGCTCGCTCTTGGACCCCCCCAAGCCCAGCCAGTCCATGCTCATGGCCAGGCACACGCCCTCGGAGTCGATCTGCGACAGGAGCGTGGTGCTGGCGCCGGGTGCCGTGTAGGCGCCCTGCATCATGTGCAGCGTCTTGGCGCCCTTGAAGGCGTACATCTTGGCGGAGATGAAGATCTCGGCCACCTCGCCGTCCTGCTTCGACAGGATCGACTCGACCGCGTCGGCGTCGCCCAGCCCCTCCCAGGCCGTGGTGGCCTGCGTCAGCCCGGTCTTCACCACCCCGAGTCGCTTCACGAGGTCGGTGTAGTCTTGAGGGACCGGCTCGTCGGGCGCGATCTCCTGCAGCTTCTCGTCGGCCCCGTCGATCCGCTTCTGGGTGCGTTTGAACGAGGCGGTGATGGCTTCGAGGCGGTCTCTGCGCCGGGGGAAGAGGTCTTCGATGGTGCTCGCGAGCGCGGCGGCCCTGAGCAGGAGCCCGCCGGTCAACAGCCGGTCGGTCTCTTGGATCGCCTCGGTGGTGTCGGTCTGCCAGACCTCGGGCCACCGCTTGAAGTCATTCCTCTTCTTCAGCTTGGGTACGGACTTCAGGAAGGCGTTGACCTGGGTGATCAGGATCTTGCCGTCGGAGACGACGAGGTCGTCTTGGCTCGCCAGCGCGGTGGCCAAGATCCGGCGAAGACCCGCCATCCAGAGTTCTCTCTTCGAAGGCATGCAGGCTCCCGGGGTGGCGACGCGGTAGCGTCTTCGGGTCGACGCGGCCTGTCGGCGCTCGAGCGGGGCTGTGGCCGCGTGCGGGACGGTCCCGCCCGCTGGGGACCCCGCGCTGCCGGCTGGCCTCAGGGAGCGGGGAAGGGCGCGGCTGGATCGGTGGAGACCAGGGCCGTGGCGGGCAGCCACCCCTTTCGGGCGTCGGGCAGGGCCACCAGCACATGAGACGCCGCGCGCTCCTGCACCGCCACCTCGGCGCCCTCGTGCAGCACGAACAGCTCGATGCCGTCGGGGCCCAGCGCGCTCTGGGCGGCCACCCGGGGTGCCGTGACCACCGCCGTCTCGGCGCCCTGGGCGGCCATCGCGGTGGCGCCCCCCAGCAACAGCGCGCCGCCCAGGCCCACCACGGTCTCGGCGCCCCAGCTGCGCCCGCCGGGATGTCTGCGTCGGCGCAGCTCTCGCGCCACCAGCCCGCCGCCGCCGAGCAGGCCCAGCAGGCCGGCCAGCCACGCGCTCTCCGCGAGGGAGAGGAAGCTCAGCCAGAAGAAGGGGCCGCCCCCGGCCGCGGGTGCATCGACCCGGTCGGTGGCCTGGGCGCGCACGCGGTCGATGTTGGCGGCGAGATCGCCGTCTCGCGGTGCGAGCCGCTGGCCGCGACGCCAGGCCGCGAGGGCCGCGCCGGACTGCCCCTGCCGGTACAGGGCGTTTCCGAGGCCATGGTAGACGGCGGGGTCGAGGGCTCCCCCAGACAGGGCCGCGCGGTAGGCTTCGGCGGCCGCCGAAGGGTCGCCCGACCGCGCCGCCGCCACGCCGTCTTGGTACGGGTCGGCCTGTGCGGGCGCCGCCAGCAGCGCCAGGACCATGAGCAGCGCGGCGCTCATGGCGTCTCCTCGACGAAGGCGCGCACGCGGGGCTCGAGGTCTGCCACCGACGCGCCGCCGTAGCGGGCGGCGTCGAGGTCGGCGTACAAGCGCGCGGCGTCGGGCCCGAGGGTGGCCACTTGCGCCTTGTCGATGCCGGGCGCCGCCGCGCCCAGGCGCAGCCCGGCCGCCTCGCGAAACAGAAGCTCCAAGGCGGCGAGGCGGTCGGTGGGGTTCGAGGGGAGCGACCCGAGGCGGGCGCGCAGGGTGGCCTTGGGGTCTCGCGGCCGGGCGCGCACGCGACCCTGCAGGCGCAGCCCGGCGAAGGCCGCGAGCGGCAGCACGCCCATGCCGAGCGCCAGGGGCCAGGCCGCCGCGAGGCTGCGATCCCGCACCCGGGCCTCGCCGGGGGCGGGCAGGATGTCGTCGCCCAGGGCCGCCACGTCTTGCCGCTGGTCGGGGGTGTCGCCGCCGAAGCTGGCCACCTCGCCGCCGGCGTCGCCGGGCCGCACGGTGATCTCCACCGGATCGCTGCGCAGCCGCACGTAGGCCTCGCGGTCTGGGTCGAACACGCTGAGTGACACGGGCGGCAGCGTGAGGGCGCCCTCTCTCTCGGGCACGATGGCCCGCTTCTGGGTCATGTGGGCGATGTAGCGGCCGTCTTGGAGGCGGACCGTGACCTCGGGGCTGTCGTCGTAGGCGCGCAGACCGCTGT